>JBFGYD010000102.1:0-7133 GCA_041587615.1 Lysobacterales bacterium | reverse complement strand
GCCGACGTACCGGTGATCGCCGACTCGAGCGCGGCGCTGATCGGAGACTTCGTCTGCGGACGCAATCGCGACGGCTGGCACTACCGCGGCGCCAACTGGGAACGGGATGCCTCGATCAGCGAAACGGCCGACCTGCGCAACGTGGTCGAGGGAGACCCGAGTCCGGACGGCGCCGGTATCTTGCAGATCGTGCGCGGCATCGAGGTCGGCCACATCTTCGACCTGGGCGCCAAGTACTCCGAGTCGATGGGCGCGGTCGTGCTCGACGAGCACGGCAAGGCGGTGCCGATGAAGATGGGCTGCTACGGCATCGGCGTCACCCGCATGGTGGCCGCGGCGATCGAACAGAACCACGACGAGCACGGCATCATCTGGCCGCGCGCGATCGCCCCATTCGAGCTGGCCATCCTGCCGCTGAACGCGCACAAGTCGCACCGCGTGCGTGACGCGGCCGAGCAGATCTACAAACAGTTTATCGAGGCCGGCATCGAGGTGCTGCTGGACGACCGCCAGCTTCGACCCGGCGCGATGTTTGCCGATTGCGAGTTGATCGGAATTCCGCACCGGCTGGTGATCGCGGAGCGGGCGCTGGACAAGAACCAGATCGAGTACCGCGCCCGGACCGCCAGCGACAACGAGTTCCTTCCGCTGGAAAGCTTGGTCGCTACGCTGCAAACCCGCCTCAGTGCCTGACCAGCCGAGCAAGAGGTCAGGACCCCGAACCAAGGGTCCTGACCCCGTCTAGCGCGCTTGCCTACGAGCCCTACACAGGACGCTGAACCCGTGCCGACGGTGGCTGAGCTGCTGGCTTCTGCCCACGCGCTGGAGCGGCTCGACGCGGAGCTGCTGCTGGCCGCGGCGCTGGGCCGCAAGCGCGCGTGGCTCATCGCGCACCGCGAGGCACCGGTGCCGGCCCCCGCGGTGCAGGTTTTTTCCTCCTGGGCCGAGCGCCGCGCCGGCGGCGAGCCCCTGGCCTACATCGTTGGCACCAAGGAATTCTGGTCGCTGCCGATCAGGGTCACCCCCGACACCCTGATCCCCCGTCCCGAAAGCGAGGGTGTGGTCGAGGCGGCGCTGGAGAACCTGCCGCGTGATTTCGACGGCGAGCTGTTGGACCTGGCCACCGGCTCGGGTTGTATCGCGCTGGCAATCGCCAGCGAGCGACCTCGCGCCTCGGTGACCGGCAGCGATATCTCCGCGGCGGCGATCGAAGTCGCCGCGGACAACGCCCATGATTTGGGTATTCGGAATGTCGAATTCGTGGTCGGGTCCTGGTACGAGCCGTTGGCCGGACGCCGCTTCGACCTGATCACCGCCAATCCGCCGTACGTCGAGGCCGACAGTCCGTGCCTGGCCACGCCGGAGCTGAGTCACGAGCCGAGCGCGGCGCTCAGCGCCGGCGGCGAGACGCTGGCGGCCTACCGGGCGATCTTTGCCGGCGCCGCCGAGCATCTGCATCCCGCCGGAGTGCTGATCATCGAGCACGGCAGCGAACAGCAACAGCGGCTGCGCCAGATGCTGGCCGCCGCGGGGCTCGAATGCCTGACGGCCCGCCGAGATCTGGCCGGGCACCCGCGGGTGTTGGTGGCACGCCGCCGCTAAGCCGTGCCTCGTGAACTCGCAGTGCCCGGCGGAGTCATACCGGCATGATCGCCGCACTCACCCATGGCCGTCTGCGGTATCCTTGACCGCCGTTGCCGACCGAATGGGACCCGTCGGAGCTTTGCGCCAAACCGCACTTCAAGCCCTTGCACTCCTGCTGCTGATTGCGCTGGCCGGCGCTTGCCGCCAACCATCGGCGATTCGGCCCAGCGGGTCCAGCAGCGTGGCGGTCGACTTTTCCGGCTCCTGGGAACTCGACCACCAGCTCAGCGACCGGGTACAGGACAACGCCAACTTCCTGCGCCTGGAGGCGATTGCCGAGGCGCGCCGGGCGCAGGGCCGCCTGGACCGTCGGGTGCCCCGCCTGCCGGCGTTCGAGCTGGTCGAGCTGGCCGATGACATCTCCCGCACCCCGGTGCTGACGATTAAACAAGGCCCCGACCGGATCGAGGTCGATCGG
Source organism: Lysobacterales bacterium (assembly GCA_041587615.1). GTDB lineage: Bacteria > Pseudomonadota > Gammaproteobacteria > Xanthomonadales > SZUA-38 > JBFGYD01. Next base: position 5,071 of record JBFGYD010000102.1, on the reverse strand, counting down.
GGCGATGAGTTTCCGCTGACCTGCACCTTCGGACCCGACGGCCCCTATGTTGCCGACGATCCGCTGGGCACTGAAATCTGCGGCTGGGATCTGCATCAGCTTCTGTTCGCATTCCGCCTGCCCGATCGACTCAGTGTCATCCACCGCCTCACCCTGGGCCCGGAAGGCGACAAGCTCAACGTGGCCACGACGGTGCGCGGCCGCGGCGCGGATCAACGCTTTACGCTGAATCGGGTCTATACGCGCTTCGAGCCGCTGGCCGACGAATACGACTGCCGGCTCAACCCCAGCGGCACGAAGACCTGCCGACTGCTGGGTCCGGAGGAGACCGCCTCGGAACCGCCGTGAGATTGTTGCCGGGTTTGTGCCTGCTGTCGTGGCTGCTGGCCGCGGCCGGCCCCGTCGCGAGCCAGGCGCCGGACCTCGCGCCCTGGGTCAAGGATGACGAACCGGGCCAACTGCCGCCGCCGGCGCTGCTGGCCGTCGGTGTGGTCGAGTTCGACCCGGGGCTCGGCCCGAAGCCGGTAACGGACCCCCGCTTCGCGCTGCGCGGCGCGGAGTCGCGCTACGTGGCTTTTCTGCTGCGCCGGGTCCTCGAAGAGACGGAGCGCTGGGGGCCGGTACGAATGCTGCCCGGACCGGATCACGCCGTCGAGCTGTTGATCCAGGGCACCATCGTCGAATCCGGCGGCGATCGTCTCGAGCTGCATCTGATCGCGACCGACAGCACCGGTCGACGCTGGATCGACCGGCCCTATCAAGCCACCGCGCAATTGGCCGATTACCGCTCGGCCGACGGCGCCGATCCGTTTCGGTCGCTGTACTCGGCGGTGGCGGCCGATCTCGAGCGCTTTCGATCGACCCTGAGCCTACAGCAACTGGAACAGGTCATCGAAACCGCGCGGCTTAAGTATGCCGCCGAACTGGCGCCGGCCGCTTACCGCGATTACATCGCGCTGGGAGCGGACGGTCGGGTCCAAATTCGGAGGCTCCCGGCGGCGGGCGATCCGATGCTGGCGCGCATCGAACGGGTGCGGGAAGCCGAATATCTGTTCATCGACACCGTGGATTTGCGGTTCGCGCGCTACTTCGAGGACGTGCGCCCGACCTACATGGCCTGGCGCAGTTCGACCTTGGAATCAAAGGTCCTGATGAACGCCTATCGGCGCGAGGCCGAGAGTCGCAGGGGTCGACAGTCGGCGCGCCAGCGCTACTACCAGCTACGCGAACTCAAGCTCCACCAGCAGACCCTGCGCGAGGCGCTGGGCGGCTTTGCGTTGGAGGCCGGCCCGACCAGCCTCGAACTGAACGGCGAGCTGGTCGAGCTGTCGGGCTCGCTGACCGAGCAGTTCGACCAATGGAAATCACTGCTGGCTCGAATCCATGCCGCCGAAGTGGGATTGCCGCCGGGCTAGGGATAGCCGGTGACGGCGCGGATTTCACGGTACAGCCCGCGCAGTCTCGGGTAAAGCTTCCGGTAAACGCGACGGTATAGACGATCGTAAAGCCGCGCGCGGTCGGGGTCGGGTTCGAATCGACGCTCGGTTCGGCACATCGCGGCCACCGCCTCCGGGTAGCCCGAATGGAGGCCAGTCGCGACCGCGGCGTTGATCGCGGCGCCGAGCGCCGAGGCTTCGGATACCTGCAAACGCTCCGCTGGGCGGCGCATGACGTCGGCCGCGATCTGCACCACCGCGTCGGATGCGGCGGCGCCGCCGGCGACCCGCAGCAAGCCAATGCGCGCCGATTTACGCTCGATTCGCTCCAGGCCGTCGCGCAGCGCGTAGCAAAGACCCTCGATGATCGCCCGGTACAGGTGCGCCCGGCCGTGGGCGGCGCCGAATCCGATCACGGCACCCTTGGCCTCGACCCCCGGGAAGCGCAGTCCGCCACCCCAATACGGCTGCAGCATCAGCCCGAGCGCGCCGGGCTCGACCGTTTCCAGCCACTCATCGATGATCGCCTCGGGGCGCCGGCCCTGACGCCGGGCCGCGGCCGCTTCGGCCGCCGCGAACTGATCCCGGAACCACGACACCATCCAGAACCCGCGCACCACGGTCACCTCCGGGGCGTGCCAGCCGGGCACCGCGGCTGGAAACGCCGGCAGCAGGCGGATCGGCTCGAAATATTTCCGCGTATTGATCAAGACCGAGGCCTGGGTGCCGAAACTGAGGCACGCCGCGGCCGGATCCAGGCAGCCGGCGCCGAGGGCCTCGCACGCCTTGTCGCCGGCGGACGCGACCACCGGAAGACCGGCCGGCAGGCCGCAGTCACGCGCCGCCGTCTCGCTGAGCTCGCCCAGCACCTCGCCGGTGGGCACCAGTTCCGGCAGCATCGCCGGGTCGACCCGGACCGCCGGCCATTTCCAGTTCCAGCGATGAGCCCAACGCTGGCGGCGGTGGTCGAACGGCAGGTAGCCGACCTGCTGCGCGGCCGCGTCGCGATAGGCCCCGGTCAGCCGGAAATGCAGATAGCCGGACAGCAGCAGCACCTTGTGGGTCGCGGCCCAGACCTCGGGCTGGTGATGGGCAATCCAGGTGAGCTCGCACTGGCGACGCAGGTAATCGACGGTCGCGCCCTGACCGGCCGCCAGGAACGCCAGCCGCCACCACCACGGCAGCGGGCTCAGGCGGCTTTCCAGCACGCGCTGGTCGGGCCACAGGATCGCCGGTCGCAGCGGCCGGCCGTCTGCGCCCATGTTGATCACGGTGCTGCGCTGGCCGGTCAGCGCCAGTGCGGCGATCCGCCCACGCGCCGAGACGCGGTCGGAAATCAGCGAGCGGGTTGCCGTGCACAGCGCACGCCAGTAGTGCTCCGGGTCCTGCTCGGCCCAGCCGGGCCGCGGCGCGGCTGGCGCGGCCAGCGATACGCGACTCAGGTTCGTGAGTCGGCCGCCGGAATCGAACAACGCCGCCCGCAGGCTCTGCGATCCGACGTCGACGGCGAGCAGCAGATCTTTCACTGATTTTTCGCCTCGATCCAGCCCGTGCGTTTGCCAGCCCCGCGCGATTGTCCCCCGGCGCCGACGGCTTTCGCAAATCCGACCGCGATGCGGATACAATCGGCCACGCTCATGCGAACACAGACAACATGCGGGTTCGACACCCGTCGCCCATCGATCGCGCGGCTCTGAATGACCGGACCGGACGCTTCCGCGGCCGCCGCGCCAGCCTCGCCCGGGCGCTTTATCGACGTGCGCGGCGGCGAACTGGCGGCGCTGATCCTGTCTTTTTCCTACTTTTTCTTCGTCCTGTGCGGCTACTACACGATCCGGCCGCTGCGCGACGCGCTGGCGGTGGGCGGCGGCGTGGACACGATGCAATACCTGTTTTCGGCCACGTTCGTGTGCATGCTCGCGATCGTGCCGCTGTACGGCTGGCTCGCCAGCCGGACACCGCGCCGGACCTTTCTGCCGCTGGTTTACGTGTTCTTCATCCTCAACCTGATCGCGATTCATTTCGCGTTTCGCCTCGCTCCCGACGCGACCTGGCTCGGGCGCGCGTTCTTCGTCTGGGTCAGCGTGTTCAACCTGTTCGTGGTGTCGGTGTTCTGGAGCTTCATGGCCGATATCTTCGATCCCGGCCAGGCGCGCCGCCTGTTCGGCATCATCGCCGCCGGCGGCAGCCTCGGGGCGGTGGTCGGCCCGCTTCTTGTGCGCCAGTGGGTCGAGACAATCCAGACCCAGGGATTGCCGCTGCTATCGGCCGGTCTCCTGTGCGGCGCCCTGGCCTGCCTGATGGCGCTGGTGCGCCTGACGCGCGACCGGCCACGGGTCGACCGGCGCGACGACCCTAGCCTGCCGATGGGGGGCAGCGTGCTGGCCGGCGCCAAGCTGATGTTCCAGCACCCGTTTCTGGCGGCCGTCGGCGGGTTCATGGTTCTCGGCACCTTTTCGGGCGTGGTGCTTTACTTTCAGCAGGCGGAGGTGATCTCGGAACATTTCTCCGACCCCGCCAGGGTCACGCGGGTGTTCGCCGAGCTGGACCTGGCCTCGAACGCGCTCACAATCGTGATTCAGGTGATCTTGACCGCGCGCCTGGTCGGCTGGCTGGGAATGGGAACAACGCTGGCGCTGTTGCCGCTGGTCGCCGCCGCCGGCTTTCTGGTGATCTCGTTCCTGCCGGTGCTCGGCTTCATCGTCGTCATTCAGGTGCTGCGGCGCGCGATCCTGTTCGGGATCACCAACCCCGCCGCCGGCATGCTCTACACCGTGGTCGGGCCGCAGTCCAAATACAAGTTCAAGAATTTCGTCGACACCGTGATCTACCGGGGCGGTGACAGCTCGGGCGCGTGGGCCTTTACCGGGTTGATGGCCGCCGGGGCCGGTATTGCCGGGGTCGCCCTGGTCGGCATGGCGGCGGCGGTGGTGTGGATCGTGCTGTCGCTGTGGATCGGGCGTCGTTTTGTTCAGATGCGCCGCGAGGGGAGTACGTTGCCATGACCCATCGAACGACGAGAGCTCTAATGCTGGCCGGCCTGCTGGGCGGCCTCGGCGCGGAGGCCGCCGAAAATGCCTCAGGCGCGGGTTCGGAGGCCGTGGCGGCCCGCTTCGCCAAGCTCGCGCTGGAATGCGTGCACCAGGAGTATCCCAACAAGATCGCCCACGTGCTGATGAGCGATGCCGACGTGCGCCCGCCGCGGGAGCTGACCCCGGCCTTTTACGGCTGCTTCGACTGGCATTCTTCGGTTCACGGCCATTGGCTGCTGGCCCGCCTGGCGCGACTGCATCCGCAGGCCGAATTCACCGCCGCCGCGCGCGCCGCGCTGGATCGCAGCTTGAGCACTGACAACCTGATCGCCGAGGTCGCTTACTTCGAACCGGCGGATCGCCGCAGCTTCGAGCGCCCCTACGGCATCGCCTGGCTGCTGCAGCTCGCGACCGAGCTTCGCCAGTGGGACGACGCCGACGCGAAGCGCTGGCTGGCCGCGCTCGGGCCCCTGGAAGCGCTGCTCGAGGAACGCTTGAGCGACTGGCTGGGCAAGCTTTCCCATCCGATCCGTACCGGCGAGCACTCCCAGACCGCGTTCGCGTTCGGCCTGTTTCATGACTGGGCGGTCGCGGCCCACAAGG
>JBFGYD010000101.1:0-7162 GCA_041587615.1 Lysobacterales bacterium | reverse complement strand
GTCGACCGGCTCGAATACGAGGATGCTGTTGGCGGTCAGGGTGCCGACGCCGGTGTTCCACGCCTGGTTGCCGGCCTCGTCGTAGGTGAACCAGTAGATCACCGCCAGCTTTTCATCGATCACCTCGATCAGCCAGCCCTCGCTGGCGAACTCGTCGGCGATCCAGGAACCGCTGATGCCCTTGCCAACGTTGGTTTGCGCCGATTCCCCGGCGGCGGTGACCGAGGTCAGGCGCTGGATGTCGAAGCTGCCCGAGCCCCAGTTGGCGGGACCCTGGTAGTCCATCGTGCCGTTGTCCTCGTCGTCGAAGGCGAACGTGAAGCTGCCCCAGGTGGAGATCGTCACGTCGCGGTTCGGATCGCCGAAGACGCCGTTGGCGGCGATGAACGAATCGGCCTCCTCGACGATAATCTGATTGCCTTCGATGCTCCCGACGCCGCCGATCCAGGCCTGCTCGCCGGGCTCCCCCGGCGGCGGGTAGGTGAACCAGTAGATCACCGCCCGTCCGTCGGGCAGGATCTCGATTTTCCAGCCTTCGCCATCGTTTTTCGGGTCGAACCACGAGCCGCTGATCTTTGCGTCGACCGGAAAACTCAGGTCGCGAAAATGCTGTACTCGGTCGTTGTCGCGGTCGGCCACGAAGACGTCGCTCCCGGCCACGATGATGCCACGCGGCTGATCGAGTTCACCCCTATCGGATCCGAAGCCGCCGAATTCTCCGAGGTAGGCGCCGCCGGACGAAAACACCTGGATCCGGTTGTTGTCCTTGTCGGCCACGAACAACCGCCCATCGGAGCTGACCGCAACGTCCGCCGGATCGTCGAATTGCCCGGGTCCGCTGCCCTCGCTGCCGAATTTGGACAGGAACGAAAAATCGGAGTCGAACCGCTGGATCCGGTGGTTGCGCTGGTCGGCGACGAGGATGTCACCGTTGCCCGCGATGCCGATGCCCGTGGGCGCCCTGAACTGGCCGTCGCCCGAGCCGCTGCCGCCAAAGGAGGCGATGAAGGTACCGTCACCGGAAAATTTCTGAATCCGGTGGTTGCCGCGATCCGCGACCCAAACGTCGTCATTGGCGTCGACCGCTATGCCGCTGGGGGCGGCAAACTGACCCTGCCCCGAGCCTCGACTTCCCCACTGGGCGATGAAATTGCCGGCCGGATCAAACTTCTGCACCCGATCGTTGCTGAACTCGACCACGTAGATATCGTCGGCGCTGTCGACCGCGACGCCCACCGGATCGTCGAACTGGCCCGGGCCGGTACCCTCGCTGCCCCATTGAAAGATGAAATTGCCGTCGGCACCGAATTTGTGCGCTCGGTCATTGCGGAAATCGGCGACGATGATATTGCCGCCGGAGTCGACCGCCATGTTGTGCGGAAGATCGAACCGCCCCGGCGCGGTGCCGGGGCCCCCGATGACGCGCACCAGTTCGACCTGCTGGGCTGCCGCCGGAGCGATCGCTGCCAGACAGAACAAGACTATGAATGGGCTAATTCGTGACTTCATGCTGGAATCCCTGCCGCAACCGCGATGCCGAATCGACCGGCCGATCTTACACCGAGCCAGCCGCGGGGCCCAACCGAGCCCGGCCAACGTATGGCCCTGTTCACGGCGCCGCCGGCGTGCAATGCTCGCTCGCTGGAGAAACGACGGAGACTAATGCCATGCGGCCTCTGTACCGGATTGCGCTGCTGTCGCTCGCCCCGTTGGGCGAACTCGTTGCCGGATCTCTGCTGGATCCAATCATCCCCGCGATCATCCCCGGCAACCAGGCGTTCGGCATTGAGCGAGTGGTCGCCTACGAGGGCCGCTGGCAACAATTCGACCGCGGCAGCGGCGCCCCGCTGAGCAGCTACGCCGAGAGCCTCGCTCCGGCCGCCGCGGACGGGGTCGAGGTGCTGGAACATCGGATCGTCATGGAACTGCCAAACGCGGCCCGGGTCGTTACCGTCACTCATCATGACCACGCCAGCCTGGCGCCGCTGAAGATCGACAGCCGGCTCATCGGCGGGTCGCCCGAGCGCCCGTCGCAACGGACTTTCGAATTTACCGATTCAGGCTACACCGTGCGCACGCGCGGCCCCGAAGAGCAGGTCAGCGAGCTGCAGGTGTCGGTGTCGGTGAAGGGTTTCAACGCGTCGAACTTCGGCCTTGCCATCGCCGGACTCCCGCTGGCCGCGGGCTACCGGGCGCGTCTACCGGCGCTGATGCCGCAGTTGCAGGGCAGCTACTGGACCGTGATCGAGGTGACCGGCGAGACCGCGTTTTCGCTGCCGGACGGCACCACCATCGACGCGTGGCTGGTTGACGTTAACTGGCTGCACCTGGAGAGCGGCGATATCTATCCGGGCGGCGCTGAAGGCTCGGGCGGCACCTATACCATCGCCAAGCGGATCGAGGCCGGCCATCCCCGCGTGCTGCGCTACCTGACCGATACCTCCGACGTCAGGCTGGTCGAAATCACCGGCGATCGCCTGCCCGCCGCGGAGTGAAACTGCGGGCTAGCCGTCGCGCAACGCGCGGGCTAAGCTCCGGGGCCATGCTCGCCCTACTTCAAAAATGAGACTGAGGCTTGGCCTGGTGGCGGGCCTCATCCTCGCCGCGCTCTCCGGCTGTGAGCGTTCCGCGCCGCCGACGTCAAGTGCCGAGCCGCGGGTCGCGGACAATCAACAGGTCGAGAACCGTGGCGCCGACAAGGATCGCTGGTGGGAAGCGTTGCCGCGACCGGCCTGGAGCCGTTTCGAGCGCGTGCGCTTGGACGCCGACCAGGGCTGGTTCGAAGTTTACCGGGTGGCGCCCGGGGTGACCGCCATCTACGAGCCCGGCCAGTTCGAAGAGGTGATTTCGTATCTGATCGCGGGCTCGGAACGCGCGCTGCTGTTCGATACCGGGCTCGGCATCGGCGACATCCGCGCGGTCGTGGAGGCGCTGACCGAGCTGCCGATCACCGTGATCAATTCGCACACCCACTATGACCACATCGGCGGCAACCACCAGTTCGAGCACGTCCTGGCGACGGACACCGACTACTCCGCTGCGCGCAGCGGCGGCCTGGGCCACGACCAGGTCGCCGAATTCGTCGGCGAGGGCTGGATCTGGAAACCAACGCCGCCCGGGTTCGATCGTGCTACCTACCGCAGTCGGCCGTTCGCGATCGGCGCGACGGTCGCCGGCGGCGAGCAGATCGAGCTGGGCGGACGCACGCTGGAAGTGCTGCTGACGCCCGGGCACGCGCCGGACTCGCTGTGTCTGCTGGACCGCGCCAACCGGCTGCTGTTCACCGGCGACACGTTCTATCCGGCGCCGTTGTATACCCATCTCGAAGGCTCGGACCTCAACGACTACGCCGCGTCGGCCCGTCGCCTTGGCGGTCTTGCCGGGGCGGTCGATCAGGTGTTGCCCGCCCACAACGAGCCGGTGGTCGGGCCGGAGTACCTGACCCGCATGGCGGACGCCTTCGACACCATCGTGAGCGGCGAGGGTGAGTTCATCGTCACCGACGGCAATCGCGAGTACCGCTTCGAAGGCTTCAGCGTGATCGTCGATCCGACGGCGTTGGTAAGAGACTGACCTCCCAAGCGCTCAAGCCGCCACGGCGGCGCTATACTGCGCGCGCAAGCTGGGAAAATTGCTTCCCGTCACAGGAGGACAATAAATGAAACATTATCTAGGGGTCTCAATCATCGCGTTGGCACTGTCGTTCCCGCTGGCCGCCATGGCTCAGGACGAGGAAGCGCCGGCGGAAACTTATTTCTATGCGACCTATTTCTACTGCAAGGTCCACGCGCAGGAGCGGGCGGACGAACTGGTCAAGGCTCACACGGTGCCGATCTACGACGCCGCGGTGGCCGACGGCACGATCCAGGGCTGGGGCTGGTTGGCGCACCAAACCGGGGGCAAATGGCGTCGGTTGATGTACCACATCTCCGACAGCGTCGCGGGGCTGCTCGCCGCGCAGAAGACCCTCGGTGAGCGGGCGGACGCGGCCGGTGGCGATCCGGACAACGAATTCGGCCAGATCTGCAGCTCCCACGACGATTACATCTGGAAGGCTGAAATCGGCAACACCGGGACCGCGGAGCGTGGCACGGCGGGACTGTCGGCGTATCAGGTTTGCGACATCGGGCGCGAAGGCCGGGCCGACGAAATTGTCAAGGAGCACTTCGCGCCGGTGTACGAGAAGGCCATGGCCGACGGCAAGATCACCTCGTGGGGCTGGTCCTCGCATCAGGTCGGAGGCAAATACCGTCGTCTGGCCACGATGTCCGGGAACAGTTTCGCCGAGGTGCTCGCGGCGCGCGGTGAGATCATCGAGGCGATCTACGGCGACGGCAACAACGCCGCGGCCAACGAGTTCTCCGAGATCTGCACTTCCCACAGCGACTACCTGTGGGACATTCAGCACGAAAAGCGCTGATCGGTCCGCAAAGAAAAAGCCCCGCTTCGGCGGGGTTTTTTTTGGCGGACTATTTGAAAATCGGCGATTGGAGAGCCCGCGAAGGACCCGTTAGGCTTGCACGTCCCGGGGCGAAGCGATTGCGCTATCATCGTGGGCCGGCGGTGTGGCAAATGGAGGAAACCATGTCAGACAACGATACCCTGCAGACCGACCAAGTCCGACTAACAGTTGGCAACACGACGCTCGAGTCGTACCTGGCCCATGACGGCGAACGCGAGGGCCGGCGTCCCGGAGTGCTGGTACTGCCGGAGTGGTGGGGACTCAACGACTACGTTCGCCGGCGCGCGCGAATGCTGGCTGAGCTAGGCTACACGGCGCTGGCGCTGGACGTGTACGGCGACGGCCAGCTGGCCGAAAACCCGGACGACGCGGGTCGCCTGATGAACGGCGTCATGGGCGACATGCAGGGCGCCGAGGATCGCCTGCGCGCCGGTCTCGACTATCTGAAGGGCCACCAGAGCGTTGATCCGACCCGGACCGCCGCCATCGGCTACTGCATGGGTGGGGCGCTGGCGCTGCACGCGGCGCGCATCGGCCTGCCTCTGGCCGGGGTGGTCAGTTTTCACGGTGATTTGAGTTCGTTTCACAAGCCCGCCCCGGGCAGCGTGCAAGCCAAGATCCTGGTCTGCCACGGCGCCGAGGACAGCCTCGTGCCGGAGGACACGGTCGTCGCGTTGCGCCAGGAAATGACGGAAGCCGACGCCGACCTTCGCTTCGTCGCTTATCCGGGCGCGCTGCACGGATTCACCAACCCGGCGGCCGACGCCAACGGCGCGAGATACGGCCTGCCGCTGGGTTACGACGCCGGTGCCGACCAGCGATCCTGGCTCGAAATGCGCAACTTTTTCAACGAGATCTTCGGGTAGCGCGGCGGAGCCGGGCTCGCTCTGGCCATGGACATTCGCGCCGACCTGACCGAGGCGATCGGCAACACCCCGCTGATCCGCCTCAACAAAGCCTCGGAGGCGACCGGCTGCACTATCCTCGGCAAGGCTGAGTTTATGAACCCGGGCGCGTCGGTCAAAGACCGAGCGGCCAAGTACATCATCCTCGACGCCGAGGCGCGCGGCCAACTCAGGCCCGGTGGCGTGATCGTCGAGGGCACCGCGGGCAACACCGGGATCGGACTGGCGCTGGTTGGCAACGCGCGTGGCTACCGCTGCGTCATCACGATTCCGGAATCCCAGTCGATCGAAAAAAAGGACACGCTACGCATGCTGGGTGCCGAACTGCACGAGGTGCCGGCGGTGCCGTTCAGCAATCCCGAGAACTATGTCCACGTGGCCGCGCGCCTGGCCGAGGAACTGGCCGCGACCGAGCCCCACGGCGTGCTGTACGCCGACCAATGGGAGAACCTGTCCAACGGCGACGGCCATTACCGCTCGACCGGCCCCGAGATCTGGCGCCAGACCGACGGCACGGTCGATGCGTTTTGCTGCGCGATCGGCACCGGGGGCACGATCTCGGGGGTCGGGCGCTACCTGAAGGAGAAAAAGCCGGGCGTCGTGATCGCGGTCACCGACCCGGCCGGCTCATGCATGTACCACTATTTCAAGGACGGCGAACTCAAACGCACCGGGGGCGACTCCATCAGCGAAGGCATCGGTCAGGGCCGGATTACCGCGAACATCGGTCGCGCCCCGGTGGACGACGCGTTCATGGTACCCGACGCCGACGCCGTGCGGGTGGTGTTCGACCTGTTGTCCGAGGAAGGCCTTTGTCTGGGCGGGTCCAGCGGGATCAACGTCGCCGGCGCGATGCAACTGGCCAACAAGATGGGCCCGGGCCACACCATCGTCACCGTGTTGTGCGATTTCGGTACGCGCTACCAGTCGAAGCTCTTCAATCCCGAGTTCCTGCGCGCCAAGTCCCTGTCGGTGCCAGCCTGGCTGGATCGCTAGCCCGCATATTGCGTGAGTTGCCGGAATTGTCGGCTGATTCCACGCGTATAGGTTGTCCGATCGTCCGCCGAGGGGTAGCCGTAGCTACCGCTCAAGGGGGATCGGTCAAGATATGCCGTGCAATCAGGCGACAAACCGGCAGCGACACGATTTGCATATTACCCTAAGGTCAAAGTACTCACGTAATCGGTTGTTTCAGTTCAGTAAACAAACAACGCCCAGTGAAACTCATGCAATATGCGGGCTCGGATTCGAGCGCAAGCACCGGCGGGTCGGGTGCGTTTCATTGCTCCAAAATACTCGCCATTGCGTGGAATAATTGGAGGATGAAAAGATGCTCGCTTCAGCGGCAATGAGCCAGCCCGGAGGAAAAGCCCGTTACCGCTCCGAGACGGCGCGCTGGCAGGCAGTCGTGGCCCGCGACCCCAACGCCGACGGGGCGTTCTACTACTCGGTGGCCACCACCGGGGTCTATTGCCGGCCCTCGTGCGGGGCGCGCCGCGCGCGGCGCAAAAACGTGCGTTTTCACCCGACCGTCGAGGCGGCCGAGCGGGCCGGATTTCGCGCCTGCAAGCGCTGCCGGCCGGATCAGAAACCGTTGGCCGAGCGCCACGCAGAACTGGTGGCCGACGCATGCCGCCGGATCGAGACCGCCGAAGAGATGCCGTCGCTGGAGCAACTGGCGGCCGCGGCCGGCATGAGCCGCTTTTACTTTCACCGGATTTTCAGGCGGGTGACCGGGGTCACGCCCAAGGCGTACGGGGCCGCCCATCGGACCCGCCGGGTGCAGCAGGCGCTC
>JBFGYD010000100.1:0-7217 GCA_041587615.1 Lysobacterales bacterium | reverse complement strand
GGTCGTCCTTGAACACCGTCAGCGCCTCGCCGACGGACGGGTAGCGCGTATTGCTCAAGAACTCGGTTCGAAAGCGCCGATAGTCATAACCCCGAATGCCGCCGAGATGGGCCAGCAGCAGACGCGAGCTGATCGGCGCTCCTTTGTCGGGAAAGTCGACGCAGTAAGTCTGCACCGGAAGATCCAGATCCAGTTTGCCGGCTTCGCTGAGCTGCAGGACGGCGGTCGCGGTGAGGGTTTTCGAGACCGAGCCGACCCGATAGACGGTGCGTGTCGTTGCCGGGACCTCGTTTTCGACATCCGCCAACCCGAACGCGGCGGCATAGACGATCGCGCCGCGGGCGCCGACCGCGACCGACAGCGAGGGCAGGCGATCCTCGGCCATTCGTGCGGCCACCCGGGTGGCGGGGCCGGTCGCCGGTTCGGACAAACCGGGCGTGGCCGCCGCCAGCGCCGCGCCCATGATCAGATAACGCCCGAATGAGTACATGAAGGCCCCCTGAAGAAACTTTGTTGTCACTTGCCCCAGATACGGTTGGGTCGCGGACCGGTTACAGGCCGGCGACAACGGGCGAGGCGCTCTCGGCGTCCGATTTCGTTGAACTACTGAATTCGCTTGCTCAGGTGAATTGAGCCGACGTCTTTCCTCTGGCGCAGCCGGATGTTCAGCAACTCCACCCCGACCGAAAAAGCCATCGCAAAATAGATATAGCCTTTCGGCACGTGGACCTCGAAGCCCTCGGCGATCAGCGTGACGCCGATCAGGATCAGGAACGACAGCGCCAGCATTTTGATCGTCGGATGGCGGTCGACGAACTCTCCGATCGGCCGGGCGGCGAAGATCATGACCACCACCGAGGCGACGATCGCGATAGCCATGATCGACACGTGGTCGACCAGGCCGACGGCGGTGACGACGGAGTCGAACGAGAACACGATATCCAGCAGTGCGATCTGCGCCAGCACCGAGTAATAACCGCCCGCAGCGGGCGCCGAAGCGGTCGCCTCCACAACCTCGAGACTGGTGTGTATTTCGCGTGTTGACTTGGTCAACAGGAACAGGCCTCCGAGGATCAGGATGACGTCGCGCCCCGAGATGGCGTGACCGAAGACCGAAAACCAGGGCTCGATGAGTCCCATGATCCAGACGATCGACAGCAGCAACCCCAGACGAGCGAACATCGCCAGACCCAGCCCGATCTGGCGCGCCTTGTTGCGCTGGTGCTCGGGGAGCTTGCCGACCAGGATCGAGATGAAAATGATGTTGTCGATCCCCAGCACGGTCTCCAACGCGATCAACGTGCCGAGGGCGACCCAGGCCTCGGGGCTTGCTACCCAATCGAACATCTCGTTACCTCCAGTGCTTCGAGCCGGCTATCGGCCGCCCGATACTTCGACCAACGAGCCGCTGGTATAGGACGCCTCACTGATCCTGCGGCCGCCGCCGGTGATCATCACGATGTGTCGCGGTCAGCAGCCATCGATCAATCGAGGGCGCCCCGTCAAAGTTCAACGATCGTCTTGAATCCGCCGTAAATCATGCGCATCCCATCGAACGGCATCGCTTTGGGATCCATCATGCTGGCCAGCCGCGGGTCTTCCATGACCTGCTTGTTGACTCGATCTCGCTGAGCGCGTGATTTGTACACGATCCACGAGAATACGACGACCTCACCGCGCTTGAGTTTTACGCTTTGCGGAAACGACGTGACTTTTCCCACCTTGACGTCGTCGGCGACGCATTCGATGTATTCGAGCGCACCGTGTTCACGCCAGACCTTGCCGGCTTTGCGCGACAGCCGCCGATACTGATCCAACTTCTTCTTGGGCACCGGCACAACAAACCCATCAACGTATTTAGCCATTGGCATGCTCCTGTGGCGGGTCAGGTTTTGGGGTTCAGGCACCGCCGAGCGCGTCGGCGTCGTCTGTCAAGTATGGCCCAGCGCTAGCGCACGCGCCACGGTCTGCGGATCGCCTACCGATTGAGATACCAGATCCCGGCGTTGAGGTAGGTTGCGAACGCAACCCAAGCCAGGTAGGGCAGGAGGAGGACCGCGGCCAGCCTCCGGACGCGGCCAAAAGCGATCGTCGTGGCGCCGATGGCCAGCAGCAGGGTCGCGATTTCCACCAGCGCCAGTCCGGGTCGATTCAGCCCGAAGAAAAGCAGCGACCAGACCGCGTTCAGCGCCAACTGCCCGCCCCAAAGTGCGAGCGGGACCGAGCTTCGCTGCGGCGCGCGCCAGACCAGCCAGGCGGCGATGGCGATGGCCAGAAAGAGTACCGACCAAACCGGGCCGAACAGCCAGTTGGGCGGCGTCAGCGGCGGTTTGGCAAGAGACTCGTACCACTCGCCCGGCTCGAACTGCGCTCCGAACAGAGCGGTCAACGCGACCAGGGCAACGAAAATCCCAAGGCTGAGAAGCGGCTTCATTGGTGTGATTGCTGCCTATTGCTTGGAGCCGGGCTGCTCCGGCGCCGGGATCGGACGACCCTGCTTGAAGCGATAGGCGATGTCCTTGACCGCGGCGAAGTCGCTCAGCGGATCGGCCCTCAGGGCCACGAAGCTGGCCTCGTAGCCCGGCTCGAGTTGGGTGATCAGCCGGTCGGGGAACGCCATCGCTGGCGTCGTCACCGACCACATGCACAGCAGTTCCAGGTTCGAAAACAGCCCGAGTTCGTGCAGCAAGAAGGCGTCGCGAGAAGCGCTCGAGAAATACGCGTCAGTGCCGATCGCCAGCGGCACGCCGGCATCATTCAGAGCGCCGATGTTGGTCCGATGCAATTCGCGCACTACGGTCAGGAATTCCGGGTCTTTCTCCGCGTAGCGCTGGGTTGCGCTGGACAACGGCGTGGGCACAACGATCGTGCCTTGCTCGGCCGCCAGGCGAGCATCCGCGGCGGTCAAACGATAGCGCTCGAGCGGAATCTCCTGGTCGGGACTGTAGCCGGGGTGGTGCGCGATGATGTCCACGCCGGCCGCGACGGCGACTCGGAAATCGGCGGCAGTTTCGACATGCGCGGCTAAGCGCACGCCGCTGCGCCGCGCGCGCTCGACAATCGCCGGGACCAGGGCCGGGTTCAGCCCGCGGTCACCGTAGGTGTCGCTCCAATCCCGCCGGGTCGCATACTCCTCACTGTAGAGCAGGTAGATCTTGACCAGATCGGGTCGGCTTGCCAGGACCCGGTCCCAGGTTCGATCGAGATCATCTTCGTTGTCGACGATGAAGTAGGCGTCTTCGTTTGCTTTGGGCTGGCGAGCCCGTTCGACTTTGGTCCGGTCGAAATCGTATCCCCCTCGCGCAAGGGTCTCGTAGACCATGATCGGATGACCGAGCGTTGCGGTGACGCCGGCGTCGGCGTAGGCGATGTCGATGGTATCGGGTCGAAGCACCTGGGGCAGGACGCTCTGCTTGCCCTTGATGCCGTTGGTCATCGACACCGCGTAGAAGATGCCCTCGGCCAGGTAGTTGCTGTTGATCTGGCTGAACAAGCCGCGGCTGTCGAAATGATGGGCGTGGGCGTCACCAAACGGCGGCACCACGTAAAGCCCCCCGAGATCTACGATTTCGTCGATGTTCGCGGGACGCTCCTCGGTGAACATGCCGTCGACCGAATACAGCGTTCGCTCGACGAATTTGTCGCCGTCGAACCAACGGCCGCCGGTGAACGCATAGGTGGCCAGTCGGGGTGGCGTTTTGGCCTCTGTTTCCAGTACCCGGATCCGAGTGCCGCCCGCATTGCGCACGCGGTGGGTTTCCGGCGGGCGGGACATCGTCTGGCCGGCCGCCGCTTCAACAATGCGGGCGGTGCCGTCGGCGCCGATCAGTTCGATCGCGCCGCCCTCGAGTACATACACGGTGCGCGGCCAGCGGTGGGTGTGCAGGGCCGACTCGCTGCCTGGGGGATAGGTGTTTTCGATCACGAGCCAGCGCGCATCGTTGAGCAGCACGCGACGCTCCGGCTCTTCGGCGCTGATCGCACCGAGACATACCAGCCAGGCAGAACACGACAACACACGGACCCAAGACATCACGGTTTCTCCTATCGAAGTTCAGGCAAGCAGGGCGACGCGACGGCGGGCCCGCGGTGGCGCTGGCGGCAACGCTCTTCAAGTTTGGATGCCCGCCGGCTGCCGCTGGTTTGAATCTCGGACGCGATCAAGCGGCGGATGGTCGCTGCTTCCACGCTTCGATGATGGCCGCTTCGCGCTCGCGTGCCAGCCCCTGGCCACCCAGCGGAAACGTTGTGTCTTTGAAGAAATGAGACTGATACCAGCGCCACGCGTCCCGCGCGGTCTCCGCCAGGGGACGATACGCCGCACCCGCTGCGATCGCGCGCTTGCCATTGATCTGATAGAAGCCCTCGTCTTCGTCCAAAGGCGCCCACAACGGCAGGTCGGAGAAGGAATGCGCGCCCTGATCGCGCCGCAGAAAATCGGCGTCGACCCAGACCAGGCGCGCGCGACTGCCTATGGCCGTCCGGGCTCCTTCGAGAAATTCGCTAAAGGTCATCGGATCGTCGGGGCCGCAGATGTTGTAGGTTCCGACCCGGTGGCGCTCGACGCAGTCGACGATCCACGCGGCCACGTCGCGTACGTCGGTGTATTGCACGGGGTCCTCGCCGCTGCCCGGCGCCAGGACCTCGTCCTGAAGCGCCAGCCGCCGAAGCCAGTAGTGAAAGGACACACCGTTGTCGCGGGGGCCCAGGATCGCATGACAGCGGCTGACCCCAAACCGGTCCGCAAAACGGGCGGCGACGTGCGCCTCGGCGACGGCCTTCTCGCCGCCGTACCAGCCCGGATCATCGACGTGCGTGGGCGCGGCTTCATCGATTCCCGGCCGGCTGAAGTCGGTATAGACGGCGATCGAGGAGCAGAAAAAATAGAAATCCGTGCGCTCGACGAGCAGGTCCGCGGTCTGCGTGACCAGCGAGGAATGCTCCGGCCAAACGTCGATCACGGCGTCCCAGCGCCGGGTGCCTTCCAGTGCGCCCAAGTCTCCCCCCTCGGGCAGCCGCTCGCCGCGCAGCTTCTCGATCGCGGGAAACAGCCACGGCCGGGTAATGCCGCGGTTGAACAGCGTGACCTCATGACCCCGCACCAACGCGCGCTCGACAATCGCCGGGCCGAGGAAATTGGTGCCGCCAAGCACCAGGATCTTCTTGCCCGAACCGGTTGACGAGCGCGGAACGCCGCAAGCATACGCAAGTGCCGTTGCGACCGCCGCGGGCGGCAGCTTCAGGAACGTCCTTCGATCGATCATCGCGGCAATCCCATGTGCCTATTGTATCCGTGTCCGTCGATATCGCGCGTGATTGACAGTGCTGGTGCCGTGGAAAATCAGGATCCCGAACCCGTCAGTGCCACGGCCAGCGCGAGCCATTTGTGCTGGACCCATACCGGCTCATCCACGTGGTGGACGAGTCCTGCCGGGATTGTCTTCGAGCACCAGCCAGATCATGAATCAGCCGTCACCGCGAACGGGTCTACCAATGCTCGGTTCCGGGCGCACCCTTGAACGGTCCCGCGACGTCGCTGGTGATCCAACCCCCGTAAAACTGGCCCGCCTGCGGGCGCACGGGTTCGCCGTCCACGGTGCAGGCGACGCGCCCCGGGTAGAACGACAAGCAGCCCCGAAGCCGCTCGAATGTGGGATTCGGGTTGTCGTAGCTCCATGCGACTGGGATCCCGCGCGCGTCGGAGGCGAGGCGCCAATATCGGGCCAGGCCCTTCCACTCGCACAGCGACTGGCCATCGGCCGGGGTCAGCAGCGAGAAATCAACATCGGACTGGGGGACGTAGACGCCCGGCGGACTGGCGGTCTCCAACACTCGATGCGCGGCCCGAGTGCGAGCCAGCAATGCGTCGCCCGCCCGCACTTCGACCAGCCGCTCGTCCCGCTCCAGAGTTGGCGGCCGGGGATAGTCCCAGACCGATTCCTGCCCTGGCGCCGGCGGGTCCGCAAACTCGGGTCGGCGCTGGCCTCTGTATTCCCACATGCCCGCCTCCTAGTCCGGGTCGGCAACACGTTCGATCAGATCCCAAAGATTGCCGTAGAGATCGCTAAAAACCGCGACGGTGCCGTAGGGCTCTACTCTCGGTTCACGCACGAACTCGACGCCGCCGGCCTGATAAGCCCGATAGTCGCGCCAGAAGTCATCAGTGTACAGGAACAAGAAAACGCGCCCCCCGGTCTGGTTGCCGATCCGCGAGGTCTGTTCTTCACCGACCGCGCGGGCTAACAACAAACGTGACTCAGTAGCACCCGCCGGGGCCACGACCACCCAGCGCTTTTTCTGTTCCGGCACCGGGCTGTCCTCGATCAACTCAAAACCCAGCGTCCCGACATAGAATTCGATCGCCTCGTCGTAATCGCGCACAACCACGGCGGTCAGGCCCAGCGACTGTTTTTTTGAACGGCCCACCACGACTCAGGCTCTGCGAACGGTCTTGGCCAGCACCAGACCGACCAGGGTCCAGGCAATCACGTCGTAGATCAGGACCCGCAGCGGGAAATCCGCCGGCACGTACCACCAGACCACGCTGGTGCCGTTGACCCACAGCGATCCGACCAGTCCGGCGAGCGCCACGAAGCCAACACGCCGACCATAGCCGCCCAGCGCCGGCGCCGCCATCCCCAGCAGCACCGCGATCAGGCCCACGACGACGATTTCGTGGACGAATCCGGTGACGAACACCGACGGCTGCATCGCCGGCGTCCCCGCGTTGACGTGCAGTAGCGCAACCGGCCCGTTCTCGTGCAGGCTCAGGAAGATCTTCTCATCCTGGCTCAGGCTGGGCACGAAATAGGTGCCCGGCCGCGGAAAATGCTCGGCCAGCGCCTGCTGCGCGGCCGCGTCGCTGGGACTTTCGTGGGTGGCTCCGCCCGGAAACGGACTGCTCCAGTAGAGCGCGCCGAACAGATACATCAACAACGTGGCGAGCAGGATGCCGATGGTGGGTCGCAACATTTTCATTCTCCTGGTTCAGAGGCTTCGCCGCCGCGCTTGGCCAGCGGCCAGTTTTCGGCCAGCGTGGATTTGGGGTTGAACGGTGTCATCAGTCCGATCAGCAGCAGCAGCATCCGCCCACCGAAGGTTGGCTTGCCGGTTTCGACCACGGCCTTCAGGTTGTCGACGATGAAGGTGCCGCCCTGGGTCACGTATTTCTCGGTCTTGGTGCCAACGGCGACCTCTTCGTTGGTCAGCGTGAACTC
>JBFGYD010000099.1:0-7229 GCA_041587615.1 Lysobacterales bacterium | reverse complement strand
GTGCGCATCATGCCCGGCGTCGGCCACCTGCCCATGGTCGAAGCCCCCCGCCAGACCGCCAGCGAGTACCTCGCCTGGCGGCAGAAGGCACGCCTGGGTGAAGAGCGCCGCGAAACAAGATAGGAATCAACGCAAAGTCGCCATGACACAAGCTCGCAAGTCGATCCGATAAATCGCAAGCCCTTTCCATTCACTGCCGTTTTTTTGCGCCCTCGCGCCTCTGCGCCTTTGCGTTTTTTCCATAGAGGTCGACGGTGCCTTTCGCGCGCTCGAGCACCGCGCGCCGGAGCGAAACCGGCGAGCGCACCTCGACGTCGGGCCCGAACCGCAGGATGTCCATGACCAGCTCCTCGCTGCGCCCGAACGGAAGCGTCAGTTCGTAGCGCCCGTCGTCCAGCCAGCGGCCCCGCTGCCGGGAGTGCCACAATTCGTCCGCCACCCAGCGCGCGCTGCGGGCGGAAAAAACGAGCACCGCCCGGTCCTTGGCGGTGCCGGAAAAAATGCCGTAGGCACTGGTGAAATGGGCATCGAGTTCGGCCTCGTCGATCTCGCGCGCCTGGTGGTCGGTGACCTCGGCGGCCACGATTCGCTCCAGCGCGAAGCTGCGCAGCGCGCGGCGCAGGTGGCACCACGCATCGAGGTACCAGTTGTGGCGATAGCTGGTCAGCCGCTGCGGCGAGACGTCGCGCTCGGTGCGGCGGTCGTTGCCGCGGGCGTGGTAGACGATGTGAACCCTCGACCGGTTGATCAGCGCCGTCATGACCGGGCGGAATCGCTCGCCGGAGACCAGCCGGCTGGCCTGGTGGATGATACGGATGCGCCGGCTCTGGGTGCTCCGGTCCAGGCCCTTGTCGTCCAGCAGTTTTTCGATTCGGCGCTGCAGTCTCTTGAGTTCCTCTTCCATCAGACCGGGCTGAACCCGGGCCAGCAGCTGGCGTGCCGACAACAGCGCCTGCAGCTCCTCGGCGCTCAGCCAGATGCCGGGCAGCTCGAAGGTGCGCACGCCCGGGTAGCGCTGGTAGAAAAAGCCGCGCGTGTCGGGGTCCTGTTCGAGCGGGGCGCCGAGATGATCGCGCAGGTCGGCGACCAGGCGATAAAGCGTGGCCTGCGAACAGCCGAGTTCCTCCATCAGGGCCTGGCGCGAAATCGGCGTGCGGCGCTGGCTCAGGATGTTGTGCAGGTGGTAAAGCCGTTCCAGTTTGCTCATCGCGTCGGCAAGATAGCACAGGCCGATCCCGGCAACTCGTGCAACAGGAGGCGCGGCGTCGGCAACGGTCGATTATTTGCGGCCGGAGGTGTATTTTTAGCCCACCAACCGCCTTGGGAGACCGTCGATGAAAGCCCCGCTCGCGAATCTCTGGCCGCTGCTGCTCGTGCTGTGCGCCGCGCCGGCATGGGCCGAGTGGCAACTCGTCGGGGAGACGTCCAGCCTCAGCTTCGTGTCGCTCAAGAACGTCGACGTGGCCGAGGCGCACCGGTTCACCGAACTTTCGGGCTCGGTCGCCGACGACGGCGCCTTCGAACTCGATATCCGGGCCGCCAGCGTGGACACGAAGATTCCGATCCGCGATGAGCGCGTGGCCGAGCACGTGCTCGCCGCCGGCGAGTATCCGTTCGCCCGGGTCAGCGGGCGCGTCGAGGCGCCGGCGCTGGATCGCTTGGCGGTCGGTGAGTCGGTCGGACTCGAGGTCACGGCCGAGCTTCAGTTTCGCGGCGGCGTGACGCCGCTGGCGGTCCCGGTGCAGGTGAGCAAGGTGGCCGACGGCGCGCTACAGGTCGTCAGTCAGGCACCGATCCTGCTCTCGGCCCGGACGCTGGGGGTCGCGGAAGGGGTCGACGCGCTGCGCGAGATCGCCGGACTGGAGTCGATCTCGATGGCGGTGCCGGTTTACTTCTCGCTCCGGTTCGAACGGTGCGACTAGACTATCGCATCAATCCAACGTTGCTCTAAATCCTGAACCGCCTGGCGTCTTTGCGTTAGCTGCCCTCCTGCTCCGGCTCTGGCAGGGATTCCTGCTCGGCCTCCTCCCCGGCCTCTCCCGGCGCGTCCTCGTCCTTGTCCCGACCCCGGCCGAGCAGCGTCCTCGCGGTCTCGCGGCTCAGTTTCTCGATTCGTTCGATCCGGTAAGGAAAGCCGTCGACGAAGACCCGGTCAAAGCGCGCGTCGATATGGCTGGTCCGGTTGTCGATCGCGATCCTGTGCTCCCAGTTCAGGGCGTTGACCTTGCGATTCAGGGTCACCAGGTAGGGCCTGAACGCGGTCACGTAGAGCACCAGCCGCTGGCTGTCGATCGCCTGCCAACTATGAATGTTGGGCGCGTAAACCCGGTCGACCGGCTCGCCGTAAAGCACCACTTGCTTGCGGTCCGAAGTCGGCTCCATTTCCGTGGCCGTGTCCTGGGCGCCGGCCGGCGTCAGCGCGAGAGCCGCGCTCAGCGCCAAGATGGCGCTCGATATTGTGCGTTGTCGATTCAATTTCTACTCCTTGATAAGGGCGGCGATGCCACGTTGGCATCCGATGTCTATTGGACTGGGACGCTCGGCGGTTGTTCCGTCTTTGGCGCCCGGCAGGACTTCTGCGCGGGCCGGCGATCGGTTAGCATCGCGCCGATGGAAACACCCTACGATCCACAGGCCGTCGAGACCGCTGCCCAGGAAAAATGGGCGCGCGAGCGTGCCTACGAGGTCACCGAAGACCCGGGCCGCGAGAAGTTCTACTGCCTGTCGATGCTGCCCTATCCGAGTGGCGCCTTTCACATGGGCCACGTGCGCAACTACACGATCGGCGACCTGATCTCCCGCTATCAGCGCATGTGCGGCAAAAACGTGCTCCAGCCGATGGGCTGGGACGCCTTTGGACTGCCGGCGGAGAACGCCGCGATCAAGCAAAACGTGCCACCGGCGTGCTGGACCTACGCCAACATCGAGCAGATGCGCGGTCAGCTCCAGCGGCTCGGTTACGCCTATGACTGGACTCGCGAGCTGGCTACTTGTAAGCCCGAGTACTACCGCTGGGAGCAGCAGATGTTCGTGCGGCTGATGGCCAAGGGTCTGGTCTACCGGCGCGACGCGACCGTCAACTGGGACCCGGTCGATCAAACGGTGCTGGCCAACGAGCAGGTGATCGATGGCAAGGGCTGGCGCTCCGGGGCGGAGGTCGAGCTGCGCGAGATTCCACAGTGGTTTCTGAAAATCACCGCCTACGCCGACGAACTGCTGGACGGGCTGGATGAGCTCGACGGCTGGCCGGACGCGGTCAAGACCATGCAGCGCAACTGGATCGGGCGCTCCGAGGGCGCGGAGTTCGACATGGAATTCTGCGACCCGGAAGGGGAGCCGCTGGCCGATGGCGGGAGCGTCACCGTGTTCACGACCCGCCCGGACACGAGCTTCGGGATGACCTACGCGGTGCTGGCGCCGGAGCATCCGCTGGTGGCAAAAACGACGGCGCCCGAGCGGCGCGACGAGGTCGAGGCGTTCGTGGCCGAGACCCGGGGCCGGTCGGAGGCGGACCGGGCCGAGGGCCACGCCGACAAGCGCGGGGTGTTCACCGGCGCCTACCTGAAGAATCCTTTCAACCGCCGGCCGGTGCCAGTCTATATCGCCGACTACGTACTGATGAGCTACGGCACCGGCGCGATCATGGCGGTCCCGGGTCAGGACCAGCGCGACTGGGATTTCGCTACGGCGCACGGGCTGCCGATCGTGCGCACGGTCCAGCCGCCGGAGGGCTTCGGGGACGATGAGCCTTATCTGGGCGACGGGCCCGCGATCAACAGCGAGTGGCTCGACGGCCTCGGGGTAACCGCGGCCAAAGCCAAGGCGATCGAGTGGCTCGAGAGCCAGGGCATCGGGCGGCGGCGGATCAATTACCGGCTGCGCGACTGGGGCGTCTCGCGGCAGCGCTACTGGGGTTGCCCGATCCCGGTCATCCACTGTCCGGAATGTGGCCCGGTGCCGGTGCCCGAGGCCGACCTGCCGGTGGTGCTGCCCGAGGACGTGCGCTTCATGGGGGTCGCCTCGCCGATCAAGGCCGACCCCGAGTGGCGCCGGACCACCTGTCCGGACTGCGCCGGTCCGGCCGAGCGCGAGACCGACACCTTCGACACCTTCATGGAGTCGTCCTGGTACTACGCTCGCTACTGTTGTCCCGACGCCGGCGCGATGCTGGACGAGCGCGCCAACTACTGGCTGCCGGTGGATCAATACATCGGCGGGATCGAACACGCGATCCTGCACCTGATGTACTTCCGCTTCTACCACAAGCTGATGCGCGACGCGGGGCTGGTCCGGAGCGACGAGCCGGCCACCCGCCTGCTGTGCCAGGGCATGGTGGTGGCCGAAACTTATTACCGCGATGCCGACGACGGCGCCCGCCACTATTTCAATCCGGCCGAGGTCGAGGTCGAGCGCGACGACCAGGGGCGGGTCTGCGGTGCGCGCCTGGCCGCCGACGGCGAACCGGTCGTGGTCGGGCCGATCGAAAAAATGTCCAAGTCAAAGAACAACGGAGTCGACCCGCAATCGCTGGTCGAGCGCTATGGGGCCGATACCGTGCGCTTGTTCGCGGTGTTCACCGCGCCGCCGGAGCAGGCGCTGGAGTGGTCCGAAGCGGGCGTCGAGGGCGCCTACCGATTCTTGAAGCGGCTGTGGAAGTACGTGCACGATCACGTCGCCGCCGGGCCGGTCGCGACGCTGGCTCCAACCGGGCTGTCCTCGGCCCAGCGCGAACTGCGCGCCAAGCTGCACGAGACCATCGCCAAGGTCTCGGACGCCATCGGCCGGCGGCTGCATTTCAACAGCATCGTGGCGGCCGTGATGGAGCTGGTGAACGCGATCGCCCGCCATCCGGACGCCGGCGAGCAGGACCGTGCCGTGGCGCAGGAGACCTGGGAAAACGTGGTCTTGATGCTGGCGCCGATCACGCCCCACGTGTGCGACGCGCTGTGGGCAGCGCTGGGCCGCGACGAGGCGCTATTGGACCATCCCTGGCCGGTCGCCGACGAGGCGGCGATGCGGCGCGACGAAGTCGAGATCGTGGTTCAGGTCAACGGGCGCCTGCGTGGCCGCATCCGGGCCGCCCCCGGTAGCGAGCGCGAAACCCTGGAGGCCGCGGCGCTGGCGGAGGAGAACGTGGCCCGTTTCGTCGCCGGCAACCAAGTGCGCAAGATCATCGTCGTCCCCGACAAGCTGGTCAACATCGTGGTGACGGGATGATACGGGCGGGTTTGATCGCGGCGCTGGCGGCCGCGGCGATAAGCGCCTGCGGCTTTGCACTGCGCGGTCAGTCGCAGCTACCCCCGGCGATGACCCGGACCGCGGTGACCGGTCCCAGTGCCGACAGCCCGCTGCTGACGGAACTGGGCCTGCTGCTGCGCGGCCACGGGATCGAGCTGGTGGCCGACCCCGCCGACGCCGCGCGCCTGAAGCTCGGCCAAGACCGGCTGGCGCGCGAGGTGCAGTCGGTGGGCGCCCGCGCCCGGGTGCGCGAATTCGCGCTGCGCTACAGCGTGAGCTTCACGCTGGTCGACGCCGCCGGAAAAGCGCTGATTCCGCCCCAGTCGATCGAGCTGACTCGCGATTACACCTTCGACCAGACCGAGATCCTGGGCGCGGCCAGTGAGGAGGTGTTTCTGCGCGCCGAGCTGACCCGCGAGATGGCGCGCGAAATCCTGGCCCGGATCGAACTGGCCGCGCGCTAGCGAAACCGACGCAGCCTGCAATTTGCGGCAATCAGGGCAATTGAATGATCGGTCTCAACAAGTAGGTACCGTCCAGTGAAACTCATGCACCATGCGGGTTAAGCCGGAGCAGATCGCCGCCCACCTGGCCCGCGGGCTGGAGCCGGTGTACGTGGTCACCGGGGACGAGCCGCTGACGGTGCTCGAAACCGCCCAGGCAATCCGCGATGCGGCGCGCGAGGCGGGGGTTTCGGAGCGGCTGGTGTTTGATGTGGACGCCAAGTTCGACTGGAACGCGCTGGGCGCGGCCGGCGCCAGCCTGTCGCTGTTTGCCAGCCGGCGGCTGCTGGACGTGCGACTGCCGACCGGCAAACCGGGCCGCGAAGGCGGCGCCGCCCTGACCAGGCTGGCCGCCGAGACCCTCACCGACGACGGCGACGTGCTGCTGCTGACCTTGCCCAAGCTGGAAAAATCCGCCCAGTCCAGCGCCTGGCTGCGGGCGCTGGAACGAGCCGGCGTCGTCATCCCCTGCTGGCCGGTTGCCGCCGCCGAGTTGCCGACCTGGCTGGACCGGCGCATGCGGGCCAGCGGGCTGGAGCCGGAGCCCGCGGCGGCGCGCGCGCTGGCCGGGCGAATCGAAGGCAACCTGCTGGCCGCGGTGCAGGAAATCGAAAAGCTGCTGCTCACGCGCGGCGCCGGACCGATCGGGGTCGACGAGATCGAGAGCCTGGTCGCCGACAGTGCCCGTTTCGACGTGTTCCGGCTGCTCGACGCGGCGATGGCGGGGCACAGCGCGCGGGCGCTGCGTATGGTGCGCTCGCTGCGCGTCGAGGGTGCCCCGCTGCCGGTCGTCGCGTGGGCCCTGACCAAAGACGTGCGCCTGCTGTACCGGCTGCGCGAGGCGCTGGCCGCCGGTGGCAACCTCGAGCGACTGTGGCGCGAATACCGAGTCTGGCAGAGCCGCAAGTCGTTGCTGGAGCGCGCCATGCGGCGCCTGACGCTGGATCAGTGGCGGCGCGCGCTGCACGCCTGCGCGCGCCTGGACCGGATGATCAAGGGCGTCGACGAGCGCGACCCCTGGGCCGAGGTCGACCGCATCGTGGTGCTGCTGGCGGGCGCCGAGACGCGACTCCTGGATGCGGTCGGTTAATCGGACTCAGCGCCAGTGAACCTGCGCGGCGTTTTCGGCGGGACTTTCGATCCGATTCACCTGGGCCACCTGCGCTGCGCCTGGGAGGTCGCCGAGGCGCTCGACATGCCGGTCCACATGATTCCGGCGCGGGAGCCTCCGCACCGCCGCGCCCCGGTGGCCAGCGCGGCGCAGCGCTGGGCGATGCTGTCTCTGGCGCTGGCCGGACAGTCTCGCCTGCTGCCCGACGATCGCGAGCTGAGGCGGTCCGGACCTTCCTACATGTTCGACACGCTGGCCTCCCTGGCGGCCGAATTTCCGACCTCGGAGCTGTGCCTGATCCTCGGCCGCGACGCCGCCGCCGGACTCGAGCGCTGGCACCGCTGGCGCGAGCTGCTCGACCGGGCGCATCTGGTGGT
>JBFGYD010000098.1:0-7278 GCA_041587615.1 Lysobacterales bacterium | reverse complement strand
GAATCGGCGGGCGTTCGCGCCGGGTTTGGATTCGAGCCCGGGATGGAGCCGACTGCGCACAGCGAAGCGACCGGCCGGGACTTCCGGCACCGGCGCGAATTGAGAGGTCAGTTCGAAGCGTCGCCCTGCATCCTTGTCCGCCGGAGCGGCCGCGATCAGCACGAGCACGGCAATCAGGGTCTTCATCGAGAACGCTCGGCGGCCGCGCTCAGTAGCGGGCGGGGCTCGTCGCCGCCCTCCATCCCCAGCCGCGCCAGCAGCCGCTGCTGCTGAGCCCGCAAGGACTCGAGCTGGGCGCGCAGCTCAGCGATCTCGCCATCCTTTTCGGCGCGCAGCTCGCGCACGGCCTCGACGGTGAGCGCTTCGAAGCCCTGAGTGCCGACAGTCAGGTAGCCCTCGGAATCCTGGCCGATCCAGCTCGGAAACAGCGGCTGAACCTGCTGCGCGACGAAGCCCATCAAGCGGCCGGCGGGCCGCACGGCGGGATCCGGATCGGCGTACTCGAAACTCACCCCCTCGAGCGCCAGCATTCGATCCAGCGCACCGTCAAGCCCGCCGACGCTTTTCTTTAGCCGCGCGTCCGACGACGAGGACCAGGAGCCCCCGCCGGGCTTGAACGCCGCGGCGGTGACCGAAAAATCGCCGTTGGGCTCGAGAAAGATGCGATCCACAAATGAAACGCCGTCATACTGCGCGATTCGCATCGCGGCAGCCCCTGTGGTGGGGATCATCGCGATGTTGATGCCTCGGGCATGAGCCCTGGTCCGCAGGTAAAGATCCACGTTGCTGCCCGCAGTGCTGCGATTGGCCAGGACCATGTCGATGGGGCTGGGAATGCTTGCCGAGTTTACGGCCATGCCGCCGTTGGCGCGGATCAGGAACTGATTCGGGCCGCTGGAGGTGAAAGTTTCAAGCGTCCAATCGGACCACACGAAGGTGCCTTCGTCGCCGTCGGAGTCGCCTGTTGCACCAGCATCGCGCACTATGGCAAATCTTCCAGCGGCAAAACTGCCTTCGCCGCCGGCCTGATTTTCTTGACCGCCCGGAACCGTGGCAAGACGGGCGGGGGCAGAATTGCCTTCCCCGCCCCCAACCGTCGAGGCACCACCGCCGGCATAGTTGAATTCCCCGCCGCCGACCCGGCTGCTAGCGCCGTACGCCGAATTGTCTCGCCCGCCGCCAACGCTGGCGAAGTCGCCGCCGACTTCATTGGCGCCGCAAGGCGTGACCTGGTCGGCCTTGTCGCAGCCACCGCCCGAAATCGTGGCGCCTGAGACGAAGGTGCCGACGACCGCGTTGGCGCGGGAGCCCAGAACCAGGTTCGGGGCATCGCCCCAGGCGGGAGCGATGATCGGCAGGATCCGCAGCGCGTTGCGGTTGCCCGCTCGGATTTGCACCGCGGTCTCGTCGGTGGTGCCGAGGAAATTGCTCGCCCCCAGGCCCGCGTTGCCGCGGGTCTCCCACGACGCCGGGCAGACCGCCGCGGGCTGCAGTTCGACCCGTTCGCGCTTGTTGAGCGTCTCGAAGCCGGCGGGATCGCCCGCGTCGCGCACCGCGATTTCCAGCCACACCTGGTCCAGGTCGGCGGCCTGGTCCAGCGCCAGCGGCAGCGCGAACTCGCCGTCGGTGACGGTCACCGCGTCGAATTCGATCGGCTCGCTGAGCGGCGCATCGCCGGTCTCTTCGGCATGGACCGTCACGCTGAGGTCGTAACTTCCTTCGGCCGGCTGGCCGCTGTCGGCCAACTGGCCCCGCCAGACGAACTCGGCGGCCTCGGTTCCGGAGGCCAAAACCGCGGCCAGCGCGGCCGCGACGAACGTCCTCGTCAGAGTGTTCAAAGTGCGCATCGAATGAGCCTCGCTGCAAAAGATGGGAAGACTTCGGTCCGTGACGCCTGACCGAGTTGGCTGGAGCGCGGGGGTCAAGTCTCGACGCTCTGGTTGGCCGCGCCATCCATAGATCCACAGAGCATGACTGCAACCATCACCCCGCCCCACTGTGCGCCAAGCAAGGACTAGTTACGCCAAGGATCAGGTGGAAAAATTGACCTAGATCAATTTTTTGCTTCTCGGCCTGTGCGCACGTGACTTTCGGCCGTTTGGTGCGTGCGGGGCGTTGTGCTAAATTGCCGCGCGTCGCCGGTCCGGCGAATTCCCATGGCTGGATTGGAGTAACGTGCTCATGCCCCTCGTCAACACCGTCGCCCGACTCGTTATGGTCCTGTGCGCCGCCGCAACCACCGCAAACTCGGCATTTGCCGGCGACGCCAAAGCCGAAGGCGGCGAGGCTGACCAGATCTTCGATCTGCCCTACCTGATGCGCGATCTCGACAACGGACTGCGCGTCATCGTCGTGCCGACCGACTACCCCGACGTCGTGAGCCTGCAGATCCCGGTCCAGACCGGTTCGCGCAACGAGGTTGAGCCGGGCAAGAGCGGTTTCGCTCACTTTTTCGAGCACATGATGTTTCGCGGCACCGAGCGCCATCCGCCCGAGGTCTACAAGCAGGTCCTGAAGAACGCCGGCGCCGATCAGAACGCCTACACCACCGACGACTACACCAACTATCACATCACGTTCACCAAAGCAGACTTGGAGCGGGTGATCGCGCTCGAGGCCGACCGCTTTCAGAACCTCAGCTACTCAGAAGAGCAGTTCCGCACCGAGGCGCTGGCGGTCAAGGGCGAGTATCTGAAGAATTATTCGAATCCGGTCCAGAAAGCGTTCGAGCGGATCCGCGAAGTGGCGTTCGACACCCACACCTACCGGCATACGACCATGGGTTTCCTGGCCGACATCGAACAGATGCCAAATCAACTCGAGTACTCGCGCACGTTCTTCGATCGCTGGTACCGGCCCGAGAAGACCGCCGTGATCCTGGTCGGGGATGTCGATCCCGAGCAGACCTTCGCGCTGGTCAAGAAATACTGGGGCGACTGGGAGCGCGGCAGCTACGACGTGGATATTCCGGCTGAGCCGCCGCCGGACGGGCCCGTCTACGAGCACGTGCAATGGGAGGCGCCTAACCAGCCCTGGGTGTTCCTGGCCTTCCGCGGCCCGGCCTGGGATCCGCGCATGACCGATATGCCCGCCGTGGACGTGATCTCGCAGCTCTACTTCGCCGAGTCCTCGGACGTGTATCAGAAGCTGGTGACCCAGGAGCAGGTGGTCGATCAACTGTGGACCTATTTCCCGGACCGCAAGGACCCTAATCTGCTGCTGATCGCCGCGCGCCTGAGCGTCCCCGAAAAGGCGCCATACGTGCGTGATCAGCTCCTGGCGACGCTGGCCCGGGTGCGCAGCGAACCGGTGGATCCGCAACGCCTGGAGGACACCAAATCGCGCCTGCGCTACGGCTTCGCGTCGCAACTGGACAACTCGGAATCGATTGGCGACGTGCTGGCCGCCTACGTGCACTTCGAGCGCACGCCCGAGGTCATCAACGCGCTTTACCGCAGCTATGCCGCGATTACTCCTGAGGACCTGATCGAAGTCGCCGACCGCTACTTCAACGACGAGGGGCTGGTGCTGTTGACCCTGTCCAACGACGAGGCCATGGCCGGCATGAGCGATTTCATGCCGCTGGCGAGCCGAGTCTCGGACGTCGAGCGGCCAAGCACCGGCGGTATCAAGCTGGTTCAGCTGCGTTCCGCGGCCTCGCCCCTGGTCGACGTTTCTTTCTTGTTCGCAACCGGCGCCGCGTTCGACCCGCCGGGCAAAAAAGGCCTGGCCGCGGTGACCGCGGCGATGGTGGCTGACGCCGGCTCCGAGCGTCATACCATCGAGGAAATCGAGCAGGCGATGTACCCGATGGCGGCTTCTTTCAGCGCCCAGGTCGACAAGGAAATGACCCGCCTCTCCGGGACCGTGCACAAGGATTTGCTGGCGGACTTTTCAAGGCTGATGCTGGAGCAACTCCTGACGCCCGGCTGGCGGGACAGCGACCTGGAGCGGATCAAGACCCAGACCGGCAACGAGATTCGCACCGACCTGGTCGGCAACAACGACGAGGAGCTGGGCAAAGAGGCGCTGTACGAATTCATCTACGGCCCCGATCACCCCTACGGCAGCTTGAACATTGGTCACTCCAGCGACGTCGGGTCCATCACGATGGACGACGTGAAGCGCTTTTACACCGAGCACTACGCCCAAGCGAATCTGGTCGTGGGCCTGGCCGGTGGCTACCCGGAGGACTACCCCGCCGAACTGCGCGAGCGACTTGCGCGCCTGCCCGCCGAACCGGCGGCGAGCTTGCAACTGGGTCCACCTCCCGCGATTGACGGCCGGCACGCGGTGATCATCGAAAAACAGACCCCCGCGGTGGCGGTATCGTTCGGCTTCCCGATCGAACTTCGCCGCGGTGATCCGGGTTGGGTCGCCCTGTGGCTGGCGCGCTCGTGGCTCGGCGAGCACCGCAGTTCCAACTCGCACCTGTACCAGCGGATCCGCGAGGCGCGTGGCATGAACTACGGCGACTACGCCTACATCGAGTACTTCCCCAACGGGATGTTCTTGACCCAGCCGGAGCCCAACATGGGCCGGTCGCAGCAGATCTTCCAGGTGTGGCTGCGCCCGCTGCGCAACAACTCAGACGCTCACTTCGCCACCCGCGCGGCCTTGTACGAACTCGACAAGCTGATCGAGGACGGCATGAGCGAAGAGGACTTCGAAGCCACCCGGAATTTCCTGGACAAATACGTCAGCCTGTTGCTGAAGACCCAGTCGCGGCAGCTCGGCTACCGCTTGGACAGCGACTACTATGGGGTTGAGGCTTTCACCGATTACGTGCGCGGCGAGCTTGCCGAGCTCACCGTCGACAAGGTCAATGCGGTAGTGCGCGAGCATCTTCAGGTCGACGACATCAAGTTCGTGTTCGTCAGCGCGGACGCGAGCGACCTGATCAAGCGGCTGATCTCCGACGCCCCGTCGCCGCTGGAATACAACACGCCGAAGCCGGAACTGGCCGCGGAGGACGCCGTGATCGCGAATCTCGCGCTCGGCCTCGACCAGGGCAGGGTGCGCACGATCCCCGCGGCGGAAATCTTCAGCGGCGCACGGTAGGCTAGGGAAACGGCCTGTAGTCGTCGACCGGCGGAAGCTGTCCTTCGCAGTGCCGCCGCACGTCGGTTGAGTCGGACGCCTCGCGGGTGAAGCTGATCATGTAGCCGTGGGGACCCTGATTGGCGATGAAAGGCACGCCGGGGTTGGCGAGCGCTTTTCTCGGATGGGCCCCGATATCGTCGTTGGTCAGATGGGGCGCGTGGTACATCACGTGCGGCGCCACCTTCAGATGCCGCCGCGATCGCGGGCTGTACACATAGTTGTAGTCCGAAATCATGTAGACGACGCCTGGTCCGGACGCGCTCGGGTACTCGCCCTCGGCCAGCGCTTTTTTGCGCCGTTTTCTCAGCTCCGCAAACGAAGCGCCCTGTCGAATAAGGCGCCCCTCGTCAAGGATCAGCGCGACCTGCGCATCCCTCGCCGCGGGATCGAAGCACTGCGGAATCAGGCTTCGCTCGTGGTTGCGCTCGACCAGGCACAAATAGCCGTTGCCCGAGGGTTTGACCAACTCGTAGCCCGCCTCTCCGAGGACATACACGCCGGCCTGGGCGCGAAGGTAGGCCGGGGCGGCGCCCAGCGCCAGGGCCCTTTCGCAGTCGGCGCTAAGCCGATGGACTTCGGTCGCCGATACGGTCCCAGCCGCCAACAGCAGCGATAGCGTCGCGAGCTGAATGCGCATTGCGTGAGTTCCTCCGAGTCATTGTCGAATCCGATCAGAACGGTCGGTCTTGAGCCTCCGCGCGGCGCGCGAGCGCCGCGGTCAGTCCGCGAAACAGAAAGCGGTGTGCCGGCAGCAGCAGGTACCAGTAGATCAGTCCGAGGGGGCCGGCGGGATGCCAGTAGGCGGTGGCGCGGACCGTGCGCTCGTCGCCGCGGTCGCGGATTTCGAACTCCAGGACGCCGGACCCGGGCGCACGCATCTCCATCAACAGCGTCAGCCGCCGCTCGGGCTCCAGCGCGATGACGCGCCACGAATCGACCACGTCACCGACCCGCAGCTCGGTCGGGTGGCGTCGGCGGCGGCGAAAACTGGGACCTCCGACGAGCCAGTCCAGTATCCGGCGCAGCAGCCACAGCGTGTTCGCGTAGTAATAGCCCTCGGCGCCGCCGAAGGCCATCACCTCGCGCCACAGCGCCGCCGGCGAGACGCGGGTAGAGGCTTCGGCCCCGGCTTTCTTGGCGTAGAAAGCGTATTCGGGATTGAAGTTGCGGCACACGATCGAGCCTTCGACCCAGTGCGCGACCAGGGCATTGCTGCGTTCCGATTCGAGCGCGGCCTGGACCGATTGCTTGAAGTCGTGGAGTTCGAGCGGAATCAGCTCGCGAATGGCTCGATCGTCGGCAATCACGTCGTGCTCGAGCCCGTCGATCAGCGCGCGCGCCACATTGGTCGGAACCGACGTGATCAGCCTGAGCCAGTAGGAAGACAGGCGAGGCGTCAGCACCGGTACGCTGAGCAGGCGAAAGCGCTTGCCGACAATCTCGCCGTATTGGCGCATGAGCTGCTCGTAGCTCAGCGTCTCCGGTCCGCCGACGTCGTAGATCCGGCCGGCCGCCTGCGGCAGCGCGGCCACTCCAGCCAGGTAATCAAGCAGATTGTCCAGCGAGATCGGGGTCGATCTGGACTGCACCCAGCGCGGTGTGACCATGACGGGTAAGTAGTTGACCAGGTCCCGGATGACCTCGTAGGCGGCCGACCCCGGTCCGACGATCATCCCGGCGCGGATCTCGGTGACCGGAACCGGGCCCTCGCGCAGCACGTCGCCCGTCGCGGCCCGGGATTCCAGGTGCTGCGATTTCGGCCGTTCGGGGATCAGCCCCCCCAGGTAGACGATGCGGCCGACCCCGGCCGCCGCCGCGGCAGCGGCAAAATTCCGCGCCGCCTGAAGGTCGAGCGCGGCAAAATCGCGCCCGGCGGCCATCGAGTGAACCAGGTAGAAGCAGACGTCGGCGCCCTTGAGGGCAGGAGCCAATGTCTCCGGCCGCAGCGCGTCGGCGGCGACGATTTCCACTCCGGTCCAGCCGCGCGCCTCCAGCACCTCGCGGTGCCGGGCCGCGGCGCGCACGCGCCACCCAGCCGCCGCCAGGCGCGGCGTCAGGTGGGTGCCGATATAGCCGCTGGCGCCGAACACCAGCGCCCGGCGCGCTTGTTTTACTCTCGTCTCGTCCGTCATTACCGTCTTCCTGGTCTGGGCCGTCGATCGTTACGCCGGCGTG
>JBFGYD010000097.1:0-7302 GCA_041587615.1 Lysobacterales bacterium | reverse complement strand
CTGTCGCGGCAGGTAGTCGAAACCATCCCCGACGACGAGTCAGCGCCCCCTGAAGCGGCGCAGGGCGCGCCGGTCGCGTTTGTCGGGCCGGCGATCGGGTCCCGTCTTCTGCAGCCGCCTCAGACGGCGCTGTTCGGCCAGCACCTCGCGCCGGCTCACGCTCTCGGGGATCTCTGAGTACATCTTCAGCGCCAGCTCGGCGGAGACCCGGCGCGTCCCGACCTGCTCCACCACGACCTCGAAGCGCTCCTCGCCGCGGCGGATCTCCAGCACGTCGCGCGGCTGCACCGTCTTTGCCGGCTTGGCCCGCGTCCCGTTGAGTTGCACCTTGCCGCCGACGATCGCCGCCTTGGCCAGCGCGCGGGTCTTGAAAAAGCGCGCCGCCCACAGCCAGCGATCGAGCCGGCAGTCCGACTCGGATTCGGTTGCACCATCCAATTTTTTTAACGAATTCAGCGTACTGCGCTAGGTTTCTCGAACCTGTCTCGGCCCGCGTCCAAAACCGGGGAACTCGCTCAGTCGTCTGCTTTGCGCGCCTTGGTGGCCGGCTCTGCGCCATCGCCGCCCTCGCCCGCTGTCTTCTTGCCGGTCTTTTTCTTGGCCGTGCGGGACGCCTTCGGTTTCGGATTCGGCTTAGTCTTCGCCTCGCCCTTGGCGCCCTTGCCACCCTTACCGCTACTCCTCGTGGTCGGCGCACCGGCGCCGGCGACGAGCAGGGCATTCATGCGCTTGACGAACGCCGCCGGGTCCTCGAGCTGGCCGCCCTCGGCCAGCCAGGCCTGGTCGAACAACAGCCACGCCCAGTCGGCAAAACGGGCCTCGTCGGACTCCGCCGCGGCGCGCTCGACCAGCGGGTGGTCCGGATTGATCTCCAGGAACGGCTTACTGCCAGGCATCTCGTGGCCGGCCTGCTTGAGCAGGTTCTGCATGTGCACGGCCATGTCGTGCTCGGACAGCACCAGACAGGACGGGGAGTCGGTCAGGCGGTGACTGACGCGCACCTTCTCGACCTTGTCGGCGAGCACTTTGGACAGCCGTTCGACCAGTTTTCCGGCCGAGCGCTCGAGCTTCTCGCGCCGCTCCTTGTCGCCGTCGTCTTCGAGGTTCGAGAGATCGATGTCGCCCTTGGCCACCGACTGGAACCGCTTGCCCTCGAATTCCTGCAGGTGCCCGACCATCCACTCATCCACCCGGTCGTACATCAGCAGCACTTCGATGCCCTTGCGCCGGAACACTTCCAGGTGGGGGCTGTTCTTGGCCGCCTGAAACCCGTCCGCGGTGATGTAGTAGATCTTGTCCTGGCCGCCCTTCATCCGCTTGACGTAGTCTTCGAGCGAAACCCTCTGCTCGGCCACATCGTCGTGGGTCGTGGCGAAGCGCATCAGTTTCAGCAGCCGCTCGCGATTGCCGTAATCCTCGACCGGGCCCTCCTTCAGCACGGCCCCGAACTCGCGCCAGAACTTCGCGTAGCGCTCGGGGTCGTCGGTCAGCTTCTCAATCATGTCGAGCACCCGTTTGACCACCGACGCGCGGATTTTGGCTACCAGCTTGTTTTCCTGCAGGATCTCGCGGGATACGTTCAGCGGCAGGTCGTCGGAATCGACCACGCCGCGCACGAAGCGCAGGTAGGCCGGGAGCAGTTGCTCGGCGGCGTCCATGATGAACACGCGGCGCACGTAAAGGCGCAGCCCACGACGCTCGTCGCGGTGCTGCATCATCAGGTCGAACGGCGCCTTTTCCGGCAAATACAGCAGCGTGGTGTAGGACTGGTTGCCCTCGACCCGGTTGTGAGCCCAGACCAGGGGCTCGTTGAAGTCGTGCGAAACGTGCTTGTAGAAGCCCTGGTACTCCTCGTCGCTGATCTCTTGCTTGGGTCGCGCCCACAGCGCGGAGGCCTGGTTGACGACTTCCCACTCGGGCGCCGCGTCCTCCTTCGGCTCGTCGGCGTCGTCGTCTTTGGCCTCGACGGGCTTTTCCATCTTGACCGGAAACGCGATGTGGTCGGAATACTTGTTGATCAGCGAACGGACCCGGTAAGGCTCGAGAAATTCGTCCTCGTCCTTTTTCAATGTCAGGGTCACGGTGGTCCCGCGCGGCGCCTCGCCGGCCGGCTCGATTGAGTATTCGCCCTGACCCTCGGAGCGCCAGCGGTGCGCCTCGGCCTGGTCGGCGCGGCGCGAGGTGACCTCGACCGACTCGGAGACAATGAAGCTCGAATAGAAACCGACCCCGAACTGGCCGATCAGGCGCGCGTCAGCCTGTTGGTCGCCGCTCAAGCTGGCAAGGAATTTCTTGGTTCCGGAACTGGCAATCGTGCCGAGATTGTCGATCAGCTCTTCCCGGCTCATGCCAATGCCGTTGTCGTGCACGCTCAAGGTCCGCGCGTCACGGTCGATCCGCACCTCGATCCGCAGTTCCGGATCATCGCCGTAGAGCTTGTCGTCGCGGATCGCCTCGAAACGGAGCTTGTCGCAGGCATCGGAGGCGTTGGAAATCAGCTCGCGCAGAAAGATTTCCTTGTTTGAATACAGCGAATGGACCATCAGGTCCAGCACCTGCCGCACCTCGGCCTGAAACTCGTGCTTTTCCACGTCGCTTTTCACGGTCATAACGCGCCCGTCCTGAATTCAGCCAATGAAGCAGAGTCAAAATTGGGTGTGCCAGGCCCGGAATTCAAGCCCGGCCAGGCGCCGCTCGACAATGAGCCGGGAGAGGCCTATTTGCGCGCCAGCTTTTCCTTGATCCGCGCCGACTTGCCCTCTCGCCCGCGCAGATAATAGAGCTTGGCGCGGCGGACCAGGCCGCGTCGCTTGATGGTGACCGATTCAATCAGCGGGCTGTAGGTCTGAAATACGCGTTCCACGCCTTCGCCATGGGAAATCTTGCGCACGGTAAAGGCCGAATTGACCCCGCGGTTGCGAATCGCGATGACGATGCCTTCGAACGCCTGCAACCGCTCGCGCGCACCCTCCTTGACCTTGACGTTGACCACCACGGTGTCTCCCGGCGAAAACCGGGGCAGCTCGCGGCCCATTTGTTCTTGTTCCAGTTCCGAAATGATGTTGCTCATGGCAAGCCCCGTAATCTAGCGCGGCCCAGTGCGCCGCAAATGCTCGTCAATAAATTCTTTCAACAGCTCTCGTTCATCTGCCGTCAGGCCGCGGGCGGCCAGCAGCTCCGGTCGTCGCAGCCAGGTCCGGCCCAGCGACTGCTTGAGGCGCCAGCGCGCCGTCTGCGCGTGGTCGCCCGACAGCAACGCCGCCGGCACCGCCTGCCCCGCGACCACTTCAGGCCGGGTGTAATGCGGACAGTCCAGCAAACCGTCCATGAAGGAATCCTGTGCCGCGGATTCCTCCTTGCCCAGCACCCCGGGCAGCAGCCTGACGGCCGCGTCGATCAGCACTGCCGCGGCGAGTTCGCCGCCGCTCAACACGTAATCCCCGATCGACCATTCCTCGTCGACGTCGCGCTCCAGCAAGCGCTCATCGATGCCTTCGTAGCGGCCGCACAACAGGATCAGCCGCGGCCGTCCCGCCAGTTCGACCAGCGCGCGCTGATCCAGGCGCCTTCCCTGCGGACTCAACGCCGCCACCGCCGCCGGGGCCGGGTCCGCGGCCTTGGCCCGCGCGATGGTCGTTCGCAGCGGCTCTACCTTCATGACCATCCCCGGTCCGCCACCGAACGGCCGGTCGTCGACCGTGCCGCGCCGGTCCGGCGCATCGTCGCGCGGATTCCAGGTGTTCAGTTCCACCCGCTGATCCGCGATCGCCCGGCCGACCACGCCGAGGTCCACCAGCCGCCGAAACTCCTCCGGAAACAGCGTGACGACGTCAATTCTCATCGGCCTAGCCCGCAGTCAACTCCCAGCAAGCTCGCGCAAACTGCGGGCTATAGGTAGTCCGGTTCCCAGTCGACCACGATCCGCCGGCGTTCGATGTCGACCTCGCACACGTAGCGGCCCTGGACGAACGGGATCAGCGTCTCGCGCCGGCCGCCAACCACCAGTACGTCGTTGGCGCCGGTGGCCATGATCCGTTTGACCGTGCCGAAATCGTGGCCTTCGCCGTTGATCACCCGGCAGCCGGTCAGGTCGCTCCAGTAGTATTCGCCCGGCTCGGGGTCCGGCAGCTGTGCGCGCTCGACGGTCAGCGCGCGACCCAGCAAATCCTCGACCGCCTCGCGACAATCGCGGCCCGGGATACGGATCAGCAGCCCGCGACCATGGACCTTGCCCTCAAACTCGTCGACCGCCGCGTCGCCGACGTACAGCGGACGGTATTCGAAAATGCGCTCCCGAGGCTCGGTGTACGACTCGATCTTTAGCCATCCCTGAAGCCCGAAGTGGGCGACGATCTTGCCCAGCTCGACGCGGCGCTGCCGCGGCCGGCTGGCGGCGTCCCCGCTCATCGGGCAAGCCCGGGTGCCGGCGCTGTCAGCCGGCGTCGGCCTTGCGCGCGTCGGCGACCAGCTTGCGCACCCGATCCGAGACCTGCGCCCCGACCTCCACCCAGCGATTCACCCGCTCGGTGTCGATCCTCAGGCGCTCGTCCTTGCCGCGCGCCAGCGGGTTGAAAAACCCGATCCGCTCGATGTTGCGGCCATCGCGCTTGTTCCGGCTATCGGTCACCACGATGTGAAAGAACGGGCGCTTCTTGACCCCGGCCCGAGACAGTCGAATTTTTACCATCGTCGTCTGCAACCTGCGAACGTAAACGGTCCATTTTACAGCAACCCGACCAAAAAGGAAGCTGCCAAGTAGGTATCGATGAGGACGGCTCTGCCGCCATGATTTTCCTGGCGGCGCAGGCTCCTACAATCCCGGAAATCCCCCGGGCGGCATGCCTCCCGGCGGCATCCCCCCGGGCGGCAGCCGGCCCTTGAGCTTCTTCATCAGGCCCTTCATGCCGCCCTTGCCGACCTTCTTCATCATCCGCTGCATCTGCGAGTACTGCTTCAGCAGCCGGTTGACGTCCTGTATCTGGGTCCCGGAGCCGCGCGCCACCCGCCGCTTGCGGGAGCCGCGCGACATCAGATCGGGGAAGCGCCGTTCCTGCGGCGTCATCGAGCCGATGATCGCCATCATCTTGGTCGTATGGGTGTCGTTGACCTTGGATTTTATTGCATCGGGCACCTGTCCCATGCCGGGCAGCTTGTCCATCAGTCCGGCCATGCCCCCCAGGTTCTGCATCTGCTCCAGTTGTTCTCTGAAATCATCGAGGTCGAAACGCCGGCCCTTCGAGATCTTGCGGGCCAGCTTCTGCGCCTTGTCCTGGTCGACCTTGCGCTCGACCTCCTCCACCAGCGACAGGACGTCGCCCATCCCGAGGATGCGCGAGGCGATGCGTTCGGGATGAAACGGCTCCAGCGCGTCGATCTTCTCGCCGACGCCGAGGAACTTGATCGGCGCCCCGGTGACGTAGCGGACCGACAGCGCCGCGCCGCCACGGGCGTCGCCGTCCGCCTTGGTCAGCACCACGCCGCTCAGCGGCAGGGTCTGCCCGAA
Organism: Lysobacterales bacterium; assembly: GCA_041587615.1. Lineage (GTDB taxonomy): Bacteria > Pseudomonadota > Gammaproteobacteria > Xanthomonadales > SZUA-38 > JBFGYD01. The sequence goes on along the minus strand of JBFGYD010000097.1, from coordinate 1,799 downwards.
TGTCTTGGCCGTGACGGCCGCGTCCTGCCCGGTCATCGCGTCCACGACGAACAGCGTTTCGGCCGGCGCCAGCGCCGCGTGGACGGCCGCCGCCTCGCGCATCATCCCCTCGTCGATGGCCAGCCGGCCGGCGGTGTCAACCAGCAGCACGTCGATGAAGCGCCGCCGCGCGTCGGCCAGCGCTCGGGTCGCGATCGCCGGTGCCGCTTCGCCGACCTTGGCGGGATGAAACTCGACCCCCACCTGCGCCGCCAGCGTCTGGAGCTGATCGATCGCAGCGGGCCGGTGCACGTCGCAGCTGACGACCATGACCTTCTTGTGATCGCGGTCTTTGAGAATGCGGGCCAGCTTCGCGGTGGTCGTGGTCTTGCCGGAGCCCTGCAGCCCGGCCAGCATGATCACCACCGGCGCAGCGACGTTGAGATTCAGTGCGGCGGTCTCGCTGCCGAGAATCTCGACCAGCTCGTCCTGCACCACCTTGACCAGCGCCTGTCCCGGGCTGAGGCTTTTCAGCACCTCCTGACCGACCGCCCGCTCCCGGACGCGCTCGGTAAAACGCTTGACCACCGGCAGCGCAACGTCGGCTTCCAGCAGCGCGACCCGCACCTGACGCAGCGCGTCGGCGATATTGTCCTCGGTCAGGCGCCCGCGCCCCCGCAACTGCTGCATCGTGTGCGACAGACGCTCGGTCAGATTCTTGAACATGCAGATTCCCGCTCAGCGAAAAGGCGAAATTATAGCGACTTTACTGGCGCCGGGCGGCACCGCTCGCCTAAGAGCCAGCCGCGCGACCGGCAACAGCGCCACCGGGCGGCCTCCCTGACCGGTCGCGGAACCGTAACCCGGCGTGGCCTGCCCTCGCTGGGGAACGGGCCTGCGCTGCCCCGTGCCGCGGGGGGCGTATTGACGCGCCTGGTATGCGATCATGTGCCCATGAACGCATCCCTGCCCGGCATCCCGGCGATCGTGTTGTACCTGTCCGCCGCAGGGCTGCTGATCAAGCAGCTCTGGCTCGACGGCGCGGTGCGGCGTGGCTGGGTGCTCGGCACGATCTGCGCGGCGGTTCTGCTGCACGCGGTCGTTATCTGGCTGGCCCAGCGCAGCGCCGGGGGCTTCAGCCCGGGTTTTTACAATTCCCTGTCGCTGGTCGCGTGGCTGATCGTGGTGCTGGTGATGCTGGGCGCGCTGTGGCGACGGCTGGACAGTCTCGGGATCGTGGTGCTGCCGGTGGCGGCGATCACCCTCGGGCTGCAGCTCGCGTTCGGCGTCCAAAACCCCATTTCGCGCGACTTCGACTGGCAGATCAACGTGCACGTCGCGTTTTCGGTGTTCGCGTTCGCGATCCTGAGCGTCGGCGCCGCACAGGCGGTGCTGCTGGGGATTCAGGACCGCGCGCTGCGCGAGCACCAGGTTACCGGCCCGGCTTCCAACCTGCCCCCCCTGCAGCAGATGGAAACGCTGCTGTTTCAGCTGATCGGGCTGGGCTTCGCGCTGCTGACCCTGGCCCTGATTTCAGGCGTGCTGTTCGTCGACGACCTGATGGCGCAGCACCTGATCCACAAGACGGTGCTGTCGGGCGGCGCCTGGGTCGTGTTCGGCCTGTTGCTGTGGGGTCGCTGGCGCTTCGGCTGGCGCGGGCGCACCGCGATTCGAATGACGCTGGCCGGCATCGCGGTGTTGCTGCTGGCCTATTTTGGTAGCAAACTAGTGCTGGAACTGATCCTCAAGCGAGTTTCCTGAACCGCCCACCCGAGCGTTGGACGACGTACCCCTAAGTTATCTTTACCTGACCCTGGCCG
>JBFGYD010000096.1:0-7305 GCA_041587615.1 Lysobacterales bacterium | reverse complement strand
GCTCGATCCCGGCGGCGTCGCCGGCGCTTTCGGCCTGGCTGAGTTCGGATTCCAGTTGGCCGCGCGCGGCGGCGCCCTCGGCCAAGGCCGTCTCCCACTCGGTCGAGGCCCGCCAGTCGGCGGCGAGCAGCCGGTTGGCCTTCAAGCCGGTCAGCCGATCGACCGCGTCTCCGAGATCGCTTAAGGACGCGCGCGCGGCGTTCGCGATGGCGGTGACGTCGACCGTCGCGCTGGCGCAGCGGGCCTGGTTTTCCTGCAGCTTCGCGTACTCGGGCTGAGAGGTGACCACCTGTTGGCGCTCGGCCTCTTCCCAGGCGCTGAGCGCGCCGGCGCAGTCGCCGGCACGAAACCGGGCCTCGCCGAGATAGTAATGCGGCAGGTAGGGCTCAAAACGCATCCCGTAGATGCGCATTCGGGCGACCGACTTCGGATTGTCGGCGACAGCGGCTTCCAGTTCCGTAACCGCGCGCGGGTAGTCCTGGTCCTCGAGCGCCTTCAGCCCGTTGGCGTAGTCGCGCTTGAAATCGGCCAGCGCCGGCCCGGCCAGTAGCCCTGCCAGCAGCGCGGTCACGATCGGCCGATGCGCCACTACCACCCCGATCGCTCGAAGTAGCGTTCCGCGCTCATCGACTCGAACTCCGCTCGTGCACGCACCAGTCGCTGTCGCTGCACGGTCACGTCGAGTTGGACGGCCCTCGAGTCGTTGCCGCCTTGAACCGTGATTCGGTAGTCGCCCTCGAGCAGCGACAGCACCAGCGGCGTTGTGGAGTCGGCCGGGAGGGCGCGGGACTCGCCGCCGGCGTCGCTGATCTCGACCACCTCCCCCCACGGCGTGGCGTCGATCGCCAGCTGTCCGGACATGGCGGCGATGCGCGCCGCCTCTTCCTGCTGACGCCTCGTCTGCCGGGCGCCGATCTGACGCCTTACGGAGGCCAGGTTCTCATTGTCGGGAAACTGAGCGAGTCCCGATCCGACCAGCGCCAGCGCCTGTTCGTCGTCCCCGCCTTCGCTCAGCGTGTCGGCGGCCGCAGCGATGGCCGCGGTAAACTCGCCGATCTGGGAGACGACTTCCACGTCGTTCGGGTACTCGGCGATGATCTGCTTGAGCGCCTGCGCTCCGCGCTCTACCGCCGCGCCGGTCAGCGGCTCGATCTCGATCAGGCGCCGCGAGTCGGCGAGCAAGCTGGCCAGCCTTTGCTGGCGGGCCTGCTCCTCGATCGCCGTGTCAAGCAGGCGGCCGAGGGCGTCGAAGCGCGGGTCGTCGGAATAGGTGTTGCCGGCCCGCGTGACCAGCGACTGGGCGGCGGCATAGTCGCCGTTGCGCTCCAACTGCTGGGCCGCGGCGTAGATCCGGTCGGGAAGCTGGCTCAGAGCGGTGCGTGCTCGGGCGTTGTCGGGGTCCAGCTCCAGCACCCGCTTGAAGCCGTTGAACGCGTCCTGGCCGTCCGCGGCGAGGAATGCCCCCGCCTGCGCCAAGCGCTCTGCTTGCTGCAGGGTTTGCTGGATCTCGCGGTCCCGTGCTCCGAGCGCGTCGGTGGCGCGCTGCTGCAGCGACTCGAGCGCGGCCTGCCCGGGCACCGCGCGCAGCCCGGCGGCGGCCAGATCGGCGCCGAGCTTGTAATCCTCGGCGGCAAGCGCCTCGGTCGCGCGCCGTTCGTACTCGGCGGCAATTTTCTCGAGTCCCTGGCGCGCCTCCGGACGCTCGGGGTCGATGCGCAGCACCGCCTGGTAGCGGTCGATCGCGCTGGCGCCCGGCGGGTCGATGAGGTCGCCGGCCGCGAACAGCTCGTCGCCCTGCGCAAGCAGGTCAGCCACCAGCGCCTGCTCAGCCCGACGGCGCTTTTCCGCATCCAGCTCACCGCGAACGGCGCTGACCAGCGAAGTATTGCCGAACAGCACCTCGGCGCGCGCGATTTGCGATTCGGCGGCGTCCAACTCGTCGGCCGCCAGGCGCTCCCGCGCCCTCGCGACCACCGACTCCTGGATGCCTCTGCGACCCTCGCTGGCGGTCTCGTTCAGCGGATCGAGATCCAGCACCTGCTGATAGGTGTCCAGCGCGTTGGCTTCGGGCGGATCGATCAGCGACCCCTGCTCGACTTGGCTATCGGCCTGCGCCAACAGGTCGGCGATCCGGCGCCGCTTTTCCTCGAGCGCTATCTGCGCCTCGATCTCGGTCTTGATCCCGACCAGGGGCTCGTAATCGGGCGCGATTTCCAGCCCGCTGGTCACCTTCGCCAGCGCCAGATCGCGGTCCCCGGCGGAAAGCGCCAGCCGCGCGTCGGTTTCGTAAAACACCGCGATCTGATCGGCGAATTTGAGGGCGGGCGCGTAATCGGGTGCGATTTCCAGCGCCTGGTTGAGCATCTCGACGGCGTTTTCGCCCGGCGGGCTGTCGATCTGATTGCGGATGATGAAGCCCCTGACCCGGTCGAGCAGGTTGTCCACCACGGTGCGCTGTTCCTTGCTCAGACCGGAGCCCGAGATCCAGCCGCTCAAGTCCGGATAAAACACGCCCGCCAGCACCGTCAGCAGTGCCACCATCGCGCCGGCGGCGGGCCACAGCCAGCGGCGCTGCCGGATCGGCGGTCTGATCTGTTTGGCCGATTCGGCCGAAATCCGGGTCGGCGCGACGGGTGCGGGTCCGCTGGCTCGATCGACCTCGCGACTGACCCGCTCGGGCATTCGCAGCGAGTCCGAGCCGAAGCGCGGATCGGAAAACTGATCCGAGTTGAAAATCTTGGTTTCGCCGGTCAGTTTCTCGGCGAACGCCTGCTCGGACATGACCAGGTCTTTGATCGCGCGGCAGAAATCGAGCATGGTTGGAAACCGCTCGTCCGGCTTTTTGGCCAGCATCTTGTCCATGATCGGCTGCAGCTCGCGCAGGTCCTGGGGCAGCGGCGGAGGCTGCTGCTGGACGTGCTGCATCGCCAGCGCCAGCGGCTCCTCGGCGCGAAACGGGAGTTCGCCGGTCATCAACTCGTAGAACATGACCCCAAGGCTGTAAAGGTCGGCGCGGCCGTCGATCTCCTTGCCGGTGATCTGTTCGGGGCTCATGTAATAAGGCGTACCGACCACCATCCCGGTCTTGGTCAGCCGGTGGTCGGCGTCGGTCTTGCGCGCAATCCCGAAGTCGGTCAAGACCGGGGTCAGGTCGTCCCGAAACATGATGTTGGAGGGCTTCAGGTCGCGGTGCACGATCTTGTGCGCGTGCGCCAGGTTCAGGGCGTGCGCGACCTGGGTGCAGATGCGGATGATCTCCGCCACCGTCAGCCCCTCCTTGATCCGATTGGTCAGCGTCCCGCCGCGCAGATACTCCATCGCCATGTAGTACGCGTTATCGGTCTGGCCGATGTCGTGGATGGGCACGATATTCGGATGGTTGAGCTTGGCCAGCATCTGGCCTTCGTGCAGGAAGCGGCGCTTGAAATCCTCGCCCCCGGCCAGCGAACTGCGCAGCACCTTGATCGCAACCTCACGCCCTAACGAGAGCTGGGTGCCGGCGAAAACCCGCGCCATGCCGCCTGAACCGATCTCCTGGATCAGTTCGTAGCCGGGTATTTCGATGTCGATTGCCACTGATGCTCTTTGGGGCGCCGAGAATATAGGCGGGGATTGTCCCTTCCGACGCCGAATTCTACGCTAGATCGGTCCCCCTGGAAACGCGCGCCTTCGCCGTCGCTACCGCCGGATCGCGGCGCGATGCGATAGAATGACCGGACTCAGTTCGGGAACGGGTCCCGCGCCAGATCGGGAAACAGTTGCGCCGTTCTCAGAATTGCCGCCACCGACATCGCGTCGCTGATCACGCCGCTCAGCGCGAGCTGATGGGCGGCGCTGAACGGGAGCCGGCACACCTGCAGGCGCTCGCTGCCGTCCGGTTCCGGCGCCCCCTCGGTCAGCTCGCGGGCGAGATAGATCAACGCCTTTTCGGTGGTGAAGCAGTTGGAAGTGTGCAGGGTCTGGATCAGGCGCAACTCGCCGGCTCGCAAGCCGGTTTCCTCTCTCAGTTCGCGCGCCGCCTCGGACGCCGGATCGGCCTGCGGATCACCGCCGCCCTCCGGGATTTCCCAACTGTAGCGGCTGAGCGGATAGCGGAACTGACCCACCAGCCAGGTGTGCCCGGCCTCGTCAATCGGAACCACGCCCAGCGCCAGCCGGGCGGGCTGCACCAGACCGTAGATCCCGGGCTGGCCGTCGGGTCGAATGACCTCGTGCTCTTCGACCGAAAACCAGCGGTTGGAATAGATCTTTCTGCCGCCCTGCCGGCGCCAGGGATTGGGTTCGGCGGCCGGGAGCCAGTCCTCCGGCGCGCGGACCATCAGCTCTCCGCCAGCGCTTGTTCCAGCTCGGGAACGACCTGAAACAGATCTCCGACCAGGCCGATATCGGCGACTTCGAAGATTGGCGCGTCGGCGTCCTTGTTGATTGCGACGATGGTGCCGGCATCCTTGATTCCGGTCAGATGCTGAATGGCGCCTGAGATGCCGATCGCGAAATAGAGCTCCGGCGCGATGATTTTGCCCGTTTGGCCCACCTGCATGTCGTTAGGCACGAAGCCGGCGTCAACCGCCGCCCGCGACGCACCGACCCCGGCGCCGAGACGGTCGGCGAGCTTGTAGATCAGCTCGAAATTCTCGGCGCTTCCCAGCGCCCGTCCGCCGGATACGACCCGCGGGGCGGACTGCAGATCAGGGCGGTCGCCGGCGGAAGCCTCCAACCCGACGTAGCGGGTGTGCTCCGGTGTATCGCAGCTCACGTTCAGCGCTTCGACGGCGGCCGCTCCGCCCGTGCCGACCGCCTGATACGAAGCGATTCTGACGGTCGCCACAACGGTCATGTCGGCCGGCGCGGTCACCGTGACGATCGCACTGCCGGCGTAGATCGGGCGCTTGAACGAATGCGGGCCGGTCACCGCCATGACGTCCGAGACCTGGGCCACTCCGAGCAGCGCCGCGACGCGCGGCATCAGGTCTTTGCCAAAGGTGGTTGCCGGCCCCAGGACGTATCCGTAGTCGCCGGCGGCGGCCGCGATCTGCGGCGCCAGGACGGCCGCCAGCAGGTGGCCCGAGCCCTGCTGGACCGCGGTCAGCACTTTGGCAACGCCGTCCAGTTCGGCGGCCTGGGCGGCTAATGCCGCGGGGTCCTCGGCAAACACCGCGATGTCGATTTCACCGCCGAGGTCGCGCGCGCAGGTCACGCACTTGGCGGTGCTCGGATTGAGCCGAGTGCCGTCGTGTTCGGCAATGATCAGGATTCGGGACATCACAACAGCCCTCTTTGGTTGAGTGCCGAGATCAGCGCCGGCACGTCCTCGACCATGACGCCGCGCTCCCGCTTGGCCGGCGGCTCGTATTGGCCGACCTCGAGATGGTTGCCGGACTCGACCTCGAGCTCTTCCAGGGTCAGCGTGTCCAGCGGCTTGCGTTTCGCTTTCATGATGTCGGGTAGCTTGACGAAACGCGGCTCGTTCAGGCGCAGGTCCGTGGTGATTACCGCAGGCAGATCGACCTCAATCGTCTCCATACCGGCGTCAATCTCGCGGGTGACTCGCGCGGTCTCGCCGTCGAGCTTGAGCTCGGAGGCGAACGTCGCCTGCGGTCGGCCCCACAACGCGGCCAGCATCTGGCCGGTCTGGCTGTTGTCGTCGTCGATAGCCTGCTTGCCGAGAATCACCAGGCCGGGTTGCTCGCGTTCGACGATGCGCTGAAGAATGCGGGCCGCGGTCAGCGGCTGTGCATCATCGCCGGACTGCACCAGAATCGCGCGGTCGGCACCCATCGCCAGCGCCGTTCGCAGCTGCTGCTGGGCCTCGACCGCGCCGATCGATACCGCGACGACTTCATCGGCCTGGCCGGACTCTTTGATTCGCAGCGCCTCTTCCAGGGCAATTTCGTCGAACGGGTTGATGCTCATCTTGACCCCGTCGGTGATCACGCCCGATCCGTCCGGTCGGAGCTGGATGCGAACGTTGTAGTCAACCACGCGTTTGACGCAAACGAGAATCTTCATTGGTTCTCCTTAGCCCGTATCGGTGCGGCGCGCGGGCCGGCCCGCAGGGCCGCGGATTGTACCGGGACGACGGTTAAAATGTAAGCGCGCGCCGGGCGGAAGCGAACTTCCCGAGCAGGACGCTAACGCCAGCTGCGCGACTCGGCCAGCAGCTGCTTGACCCGAGACTCGTAGCCGGGCTTGAACTTAAAACCCAGGATTTCGTCCTGCTGATGGGCGACGCTGGCCTTGATGCACAGGATGCGTGATTGGTCCAGCACAAAATACAGGTGATAGTCGCCCGCCGGATCGGTCGGCCAGCCGCTCGGTTTCTTGACGCTGACGCCGCCGGCGGAGATGTCGCACAACTCACTCAAGTGAGCGCGCTCGTCGCGCACGATGAAAACACCGGCAAACATCTCCACCCGCGGATAACCGCGCTTGTTCTTGTTCCCCTGCCAAAGGTGTACGTTGCGCGTCATCAGTCTCCCTGGTCGAACTCGAATCGATTGCTTGTCCGGTTTTTTCGGACCCTGGACGGATCCCAGATCCGACCGTTCATCGCGATGTAAATGCCGGGATCCAGCGTCTGAACGGCGGCCACGGCGCAGCCGATGTTGAACACCGCGTCGCTGCCGACGAATCGAGCCGGATTGAGCGCCCCCGTCAGGACCACCGTTTTCTCCCCGGCAAGGTCCGAAAGTGCCCTCGCCGTCGTGACCATTGTATCGGTGCCATGCGTAATGATGAAGTGGCTGTTCGAATGGGCCTTGACGGCGTCGAAAATGCGGGCACGATCGCGCGCGTCAATCTCGAGGCTGTCCTTGCGCATGAGCGCGATCACTTCGAACTCGAACACGACGTTGAACGCGCGCAGAATCTCACCAATCTGCGGCTCGCCGACCTGGTATTCGCTGGCCGCGTCGAAATAGATCTTGTCGATCGTTCCACCGGTGGTGATGATAGTCAGCCGCCGCATTTCCATGCTCGTCATGAATCTTGCGCGGGCCGGCCCAAGCCAGACCGCTTCTTCCGCACGGGTGACGACGCCACCAAGTCGCTTCTTGCCCGGCGCGAAAACCGCCACTTGGTTGTTGCCTGCCCTGCGAAAACCGCAACCTGTCTTGGGTCTGAGTGATCACGGGTCGCCATCGCCCTGCGTTGGAAACCTGATTGGGGTCGCTGGGAAGGTTTTATCTGCATTGGCTCAGGTGTAAACGTCGGTGGCGAGCATTCGGTCGGCGGCCGAATCGATGGGGGTCAGCCTGATCAGCCCGCGTGCGGCGAAGCGACCGGCGGCCGCGGCCGGCCGCGGGT
>JBFGYD010000095.1:0-7369 GCA_041587615.1 Lysobacterales bacterium | reverse complement strand
TGCCGACCGCCTCGGCGCGCCGGTGGTCTTGACGCCGATGGCCAAGGGCCTGATTCCGAACGATCACCCGAGCTACGCCGGGGTGCTGTTTCACGCTCTTGCCGACCGGGTTCTCGACGCCTGCCGTCAGGCCGACCTGATTCTCACAATCGGTTACGATCCGGTCGAATTCAACCTCGAGTCCTGGGCTTTCCCGGGGGCGCCGGTGGTCAGTATCGACACCGAAGCGGCCGACGTAGACCCGGCACGGGTGCGGCTGGTCGCCGATGCGGTTGGCGCGATCGGTCCGGCGCTGGATCGGCTGGCCGCGGCGGCGCCCGCGGGCAGTTCCTGGGATCTTGCGGCGCTGGCGGCGCACCGCAACAAACTGTTGGCCCGATTCGAATCCCGTTCCGCGAGCTTCGGTCCCTGCGCCGCGCTCGCGCTGCTGCGCGACGCGCTCCCGGCCGGGGGCATCCTGACCTGCGACGTCGGCGCCCATACCCACCTGATCGGGCAGCAATGGCCGACGCCGCATCCGGATCAACTGCTGATGACCAACGGCTGGTCGGCGATGGGCTTCGGTTTGCCGGCCGCGATCGCCGCGGCGCTGTGCCGCCCGGGCACGCCGGTGTGCGCGGTCATCGGGGACGGCGGCCTGTTGATGAGCGCCGGAGAGCTGTCCACGTTGGCCAGGGAAAAGCTGCCTGTGGTCGTCGTTGTGCTCAGCGATCACGACTTGGCCCTGATCCGGATCAAGCAGCAGCGCAAGGGCAACCCGATCTACGGCACCCCGGTTCGTAAAAGCGGTTCGATCGGCAGCGGTCACCTGCTCGGGGTGCCGCTGACCACTGTCGGCGACGCGGCCGGGTTCAAAACCGCTCTGAAAGCGGCCTTCAGGTCAAACAAGCCGATCATCGTCGAGGCCCTGATCGACAGCCGCGAATATGACGATCTGGTACTCCGCTAGCCTCAGGCGATCGCCTGAGTGAACATTCTCACGGCGACCAGCAGCAGGAAGATCCCGAACAGGACGCTCAGGCGGCGACGGTCCAGGCCATGGGCGATCCTCGCGCCCAGCGGCGCACAGAGCACCGTGGCCGGCGCGATCAGAGCCAATCCAATCAGATTGACGTAGCCGACGCTGGCCGGGGGCAGCAGCGGATTGCCGGCGCCGGTCAGCATGAAACCAAGCGTGCCCGGCAGCGCGATGACAAGACCGAACAGCGCCGAGGTACCGACCGCGCGGTGGATCGGCTGGCCGCACAAGGTCTGAATCGGCACGCTCAGCGTGCCCCCGCCGATGCCCATCATCGCCGACACCAGGCCGATCAGACCCGGAATCGGCGCCGCCGCCAGGCCGCGCGGGACGCGTTGGGCAGGCGCGACGTGATCGAGCGGCAGCACCATCTTGATCGCCACCAGCAGCGCGACGCCGGCAAATATCGCTGCCAGCACGCGACTCTCGACCTGGCCGGCGACGAAAGTCCCGAGCAAAGCGCCGGTCAGGATCCAGCCCCCCCAGCTCCGAACAAGCGCCAGGTCGACCGACTGGCGTCGATAATGTGCGCGCGCCGACGCGATCGAGGTCGGGATGATGGTCGCCAGCGAGGTGCCGACTGCAACGTGCATGCGCACCGACGCATCGATTCCAAGCCATTGCAAGGTCGCATCCAGCACCGGCACGATGACGATGCCGCCGCCGACTCCCAGCAGCCCGGCCAGGACGCCGCCGGCGCAGCCGGCAGCCAACATTGCGCCGGCCAGGCTCAGGTACTCGATCATCGCGCGGGCAGGGCCCGAACCGAGTCAGTCGCCGACGCGGTTGGCGAAAAGCCCGAAAAACAGGTTGCCGATGATCAGAACCAGGCCGGCGAGCAGGCCGCCGACGCCGGTCCAGGCCAGGGCCTCGGTCAGCAGGTGATCGTGCGCCAGACCGCGGCCGATCGACGGCGCCAGGTAGAACATTGCGAACCACGACAGCGGATACAGCCCGCCGATTCCGACCAGGATCGCGGCCGCCTGCCGCAAGCGCGGTTTTAGATTGGACATCATGATCAGAAAAATCAGCCCGAGCGAAAAAGCCGCGATGCCGGTGGCGTGAAAATGCGCGCGCTGGGCGTAGCGCCAGATCTTGGCCGCGCTGTCGGCATCATGGAGTTCGGGATGGACGGCGACGGTTTCGGCGACGAAGTCCTTGAAAGCGTCTTCATTGACGCCGAAGCCGATCCCCATGCCAATGCCGAACAGCAGACCGATCATCACCAGCAGCAGGCCGGCCTTGACGTCTCCGAGATTGTTGCGCACGACGGTCTCCCCTGGCCTCAGTCTGCCGTGACGGCCCGATGGCCGGCCACCGCCTCGAGCGCTTCGTCGAGGTCGTCGGCAAACGAAAACGAATAAATGGTGCGGTTATCGCCGGCCAGCGGCGTGGCGATCGTTAGATTTTTCAACTTGATTCTCCCGATCCCGAGAAACCGACACATTGTAAACACGGTGGGGGAGATTGGCATCAACGAGTCCATGCTCAGCGCTCCAAGCCAAAGCGACATGCCGGCTAATAGAGCGGATTTTGGCCCGGCGGCCGAATCGAAAACCGCTTATAGCCCCATTGATACTGCGCGGGCCAGCGCCGAACCAGGGCCTCCACGTGTTCGTTCAGCGCAGCGACTGATTGGCCGAGATCCGGCCTCCGGATTGCGTCGCCAGCCGGCTGGAAATGGACTTCGAAACCCTTTGCCCCCGGCAGCCGGATCGCACAGCAGAACACAACCGACGCCTCGGAGCGCTGGGCCAGCCTCGACGCCAGCACCATCGTCAGCGCGGACTGACCGAAAAACGGGCTGAACTCACCCTGGCCGCGCTTGGGCTGCTGATCGGGCATGACGCCGACAATTTGACCGCGCTTGAGTGCCCTGAAAGCGCTACGCACGCCGCGCGCGCCGGCCTTCACCATGGTCGCGCCGGTGCGCTGCCTGCCGGCCGTGATCACCTGCTCGATCCCCGGATCCTTCGGCTCCCGGTAGAAGAACGTGCACCGCCCCTGCGCCGCCAGGTAATGGACCAGCCACTCCCAAGCGCCCAGGTGCGGGGAGATCACGAGTACGCCACGGCCGTCTGCCAGCGCCCGAGCGAGGTGTTCGCGACCTTCGACCCGCCGCGCGAGCCCGAGCACCACGGACGGGTCGCGGTACCAGACAAGGCCCAACTCGGTCAGGCCGCGTCCGGTCTCTTGTAGAAAGGTTTTCAGCAGTGCCTCCCGCCGCGCCGTCTCGAGCTCGGGAAAACATAGCTCCAGGTTGCGGCGGGCCACGTTTCGGGTGCGGTTGGGCAGCCGATAGGCCAGCCAGCCCAGCACGCCGCCTAGCGCCCGATTGACCACCAGCGGCAACCACGCGAGTGCGCGCAGCAGCACGCCGAAGATCCTGCCCTGCGTGGTCAAGCTTTGTAGCTGGGCCGTGCCGCAACGCGCTCGTGCCAGCGCTCGACGCCAGCCAAATCCGCCGGCAGGTCGCGCTTGGTGGCACGGGCGAAATCGAGCGCAACCGCCAGCGTGATATCGGCGATGCTGAAGCGCTCGCCGGCCAGGTATTCGTTGTCCTGAAGGTGCTGATCGAAAATCGGCAGCACCCTGCTCGCCTCGGCGGCCATGGCCTCGCCCCAGTCCGGGCAGATGGTTTCGCGATCTTTGAAGAACCCGGTCAAATGGCGAAATGCGAAGGCTACCGGTGCCATGAAATAAAGCTCGGCTCGACGCTGCCACATCTCAACCCTGGCGCGCTCATCGGCGCCGCTCCCGAACAGCGCCGGTTGCGGCTGTATTTCCTCGAAATAGCGGCAGATCGCGACGCTCTCGGACAGATAGGAGCCGTCGTCCAGTTCCAGCACCGGCACCCGCCCGAAGGGGTTCATCTCGATGAACTCATCGGCCAGGTTGGCCGCACCGCGGATGTCGACCTGTACCGTCTCCACGTCGATGTCTTTTTCGGCCAAAAACATCCGCACCCGACGAGGGTTGCTTGCCACCGCGGTCTCAAAAAGTTTCATCTACTCCTCCAGCGGTCAGGTGGGATCCAGCACTGCACGATAACCGTCATCCGCCCGAGGCGCGGCCAGTGCCGGATCATGGGCGCTGCCGCCCGCAGGACGCGACGGTGGCGCAGTTCATTAAGAAATCGCCTGATCATCTGTTCTCAGCACAGCTTGATCGAATCATTGTGCCAGCGCTTGGTGAGCCCCGCCACGGCCATTCCCCCGCGATCGGTGGCCCAGCACTTCCGATCAGGCCGACAGCTCCCGCGCCGGCGCATCGCGCTGCTGCAGGCGCCATAGTCGAGCATAAGCGCCGTCGCGGCCGAGCAGTTCCCGGTGCGTGCCCTGCTCAACGATTCGACCGCGCCGGAGCACGACAATTTGGTCGGCGTCGACCACCGTTGCCAGCCGATGGGCAATGACCAGCGTGGTGTGCGCCACCGCGACCTGCCGCAGCGCGTCCAGAATGGCGCGCTCGGCCTTCGAGTCAAGCGACGAGGTCGCTTCGTCGAAAATCAGGATCCGCGGATTCTTCAGCAGCATGCGGGCAATGGCAATGCGCTGCTTTTCCCCGCCGGACACCTTCAGCCCGCGCTCCCCGACCCGGGTCTGGTAGCCCTCGGGAAGACGGGCGATGAACTCATCCAGGTGGGCCAGCCGCGCCGCCTCCTCGACCTCGGCCTCGCTGGCGTCCGGCCGGCCGTAGGCGATGTTGTAGTGAATCGTGTTGTTAAACAACACCGTGTCCTGGGGCACAACCCCGATCGCCTCCCGCAGACTGTGCTGGGTCACCGAGCGGATGTCCTGACCGTCGACCGTGATCGCCCCTTCGTCCACGTCGTAGAAGCGAAACAGGAGGCGCGCGATGGTCGATTTTCCCGCGCCGCTGCGACCAACCACGGCTACCTTACGACCGGCCGGAATCTCGAAGCTGACTCGGTCGAGAATCCGGCGCTGCGGACCGTAGCCAAAGGACACGGCGTCGAAGCGCACGGCGCCGCCGTTTGGCTTCAGCACCCTCGCTTCCGGCGAATCGGTGACCGCCGGGCGCACCCCGAGCAGCTCGAACAGGTGCTCGATATCGGCCAGCGCCCGCTTGATTTCCCGATACACGAAGCCGAGGAAATTCAGCGGGATGAATAGTTGCATCACGTAGGCATTGATCATGACCAGGTCGCCGAGGGTCATCGCCCCGGCCACGACCTGATTGGCGGCCAGAATCATCAGGATCGTCACCGCCCCGGCCACGACCAGCGCCTGGCCGCAGTTGAGCGCCGCCAGCGACAGCCGGTTTTGCATCCGGGCCCGTTCCCAGCCGGCCAGAAAGCGGTCGTATTCGCGCGCCTCGTAGTCCTCGTTGGAGAAATACTTGACCGTTTCGAAATTCAGCAGACTATCGACCGCGTGGGTGTTGGACTGGTTGTCCATTTCGTTCATCTTGCGCACGAAACGGGTGCGCCACTCGGTGACGATGACCGAATAGGCGATATAGATTGCGATCGAAACGAAAATGACCGCCGGAAACCAGAGGCTGAAATTGAGCGCCAGGATCGCCATGACCAGCACGATTTCAAACAGGGTCGGCACAATGTTGAACAGCATGAAGCGCATCAGAAAGCTGATGCCGTTGGTCCCGCGCTCGATGTCGCGCGCCAGCCCACCGGTGCGGCGCTCCAGGTGAAAGGCCAGGTCCAGCGCGTGCAGATGCTTGAACACTCTGAGCCCAATGCGGCGCATCGCGCGTTCGGTCACGCGCCCGAAAACGGCATCGCGGATTTCGCCGAACACGATCGTCCCAAGCCGCAGCGCGCCATAGAGAAGCAGGAACAATAGCGGCACCGCGATCACCTGAGAGCGGGTCGAGTCCAGTGAGTCGACGATGAACTTCATCGCGATCGGCATCAGCACCGTGGCCAGCTTGGCCAGCACCAGGAACGCCAGCGCCAGCGCCACCCGCCCGCGAAATTCCAGAAAATACGGGATCAGGCTCTTGAGCGCGGTCCAGTTGCCTGACCAGGTGTGGGTGGTGGGATTGCGATCGCCGCGCATCAGCTCACTGGACCGGGGTGGTTTCCAACGCTTCGGGCGGGCGCAGCTTGAGCGCCCGGCGGCGGGCGGCGCGGTGCGCGGCCCACACGGTCAACAGGCCCGCCGCCAGGTTGGCGACGGCGACGGCCGCGAATACACCGATGTGACCGTAAAACAAGGCCAGCGCGTGTGCCGCCGGCACCAGCAGCACCATCATTCGGCTGAAAGTCAGCGCGGCGGCGAACAGCGGCAAGCCCAGCGCATTCAAGGCCGCGGCGCCGACGATGTTGATGCCGTAACCGAAGCCGCTGATCGGCACGATCCACAGGTAGGCGCTTGCGGTGGCGGCCACGACCGGGGATTCGGTGAATAAACCGGTCACGGGCTTGGCGACCAGCGCCACGATTCCGGCCATCGCCAGGCCGTAGATCAGGCAGAACTGGAACCCTCGGCGCAGCGCAAGGTGCACGCGCTCGAACTTCATTGCGCCCCAGTTCTGGCCGACGACCGGACCGATCGAGGCCGACAGCGCCAGGAGTCCGACTCCGGCCAGCGCCTCGATCCGGGTCGCCAGGCCATATCCGGCCACGGTCTCCTTGCCGAACTGGGCGAGCAGCGCGGTGATGACCGCCACCCCGATCGGGTTGATCATGTTGGCCGCCGCCGCCGGCACGCCGACGTGCAGCACTTTGGCCGCCGATTCTAAGAACACCCGGACCGGCGGGAGCTCCCAGGCCAGCATCCGCTCTCGGAAGTTGAGGACCCACAAAGAGGCTACCAACGCGCAGCCGTTGGCAATCACGGTTGCCAGCGCCGCCCCGGCGACTTCCAGGCGCGGCAGACCCAGCAATCCGAAAATCAGCAGCGGATCCAGCGCCATGTTCACGAATGCCGCGCCGACCATGATCGTCCCGGGAATTCGCGCGTCGCCGGCGGCGCGGATCAGGCTGTTGCCGACCATCGGCACCACCAGCAGCGGCATGCCGAAAAACCAGATCGACATGTAGCGTTCGATCAGCGCGAGCACGTTCCCCTCGGCGCCCAGGAGGGTGAACAGCGGCCGGATGCTGTACATGCCCACCAGTGCCAGGATGGTGATCAGGCCGAAGCTCAAGATCAGCGCATCCGTGCTTCGCCGGCGGGCCGTCGCCTGGTCGCCTCGGCCGATGCCGCGAGAGACCACCGATGACGCGCCGGCGCCCAGGCCGATCGAAAGGCTGGACACGGTCAGCATCACCGGAAATGCAAACGACAGCGCCGACAGCGCGTCGGTGCCCAAAGAGGCGACGAAGAAGGTGTCCAGATCGGAAGAGCGTCGTGTAGGGAAAGA
>JBFGYD010000094.1:0-7395 GCA_041587615.1 Lysobacterales bacterium | reverse complement strand
CCTTGAGCGGTTGCTACAGCTACCCCTCGGCGGACGATCGGCCAACCTATGCTCGTGGAATCCACCGACCTTAAACCGCAGGAGCGGTTTGAACTGCCGAAGGCAGGCCCGAGGGACGGAGGGCAGGATGCCCGGAGTAATCCCGGCAACTCATGCAATATGCGGGTTAGCCCGCCCGCCGGTTGAGGAACGGCACGTCCCTGTGCCGTTGCTGGGAGGAAAAAGTTACTCGGTCAGGCTCGACCGCGTGCGGGCTAGATCCGCACGCGCATGGTCAGGCTCGACGTATCGATGTCGCTGGCGCGGCGGCGCTTAGCCAGGCGGTTACCCGTCAAACGCCTTTTCGAACCGCTCTGACCCTCTCCATGCTGATGAACCTTCACCGAACGATTGGTGGTCAAGGTCGACATGTTGGTCACTCCTTTTCACATGGTTTTATAATGCAACCTAATGTACTGCATTTTGTTTCATTTTGCAACCCCATGTGCTATCTTTTTTGGTGTGAGGAAACCAGTCTTTCGCCAAATGAATTGCGGCATCGCCCAGGCCATGTCGGCCCTGGGAGATCGGTGGACCCTGTTGATCATCCGGGAGGCGCTGCTGGGCACGCGTCGCTTTGCCGATTTTCAAAGCAACCTGGGCATCGCCAAGAACATCCTGAGCCGTCGTCTGCGGCACCTTGTCAGAAGGGGTATTTTCGAGAAGTTCGATGCCGGCACCCGCGGTCAGAGATTCGAATATCAGCTCACCGATCGAGGCCGCGATCTGCTGACCGTGGTCAGCGCCCTGCGGCAGTGGGCCGACAAATGGGTTTACGGCGAAGGCAACGAGCCGCTGGTGGTCAAGGACCGCCGCCGCGGGCGGCGGGTGCCCAAGCTCAGACTCCGCGATGCCGACGGCCGTCCGCTGGAACTCGAGGATCTGCTGATCGAGCCGGGTCCTGGTGCCAACGACGAGACCCGCCAGCGCTTCGGTTAAACGCGCTCCAGGCGGTAGCCCTGCTGGTAGATCGAACTGAGCTGCCAGCCGTTTTCCGGAACCCACCCGAGTCTCTTGCGCAGCCGGCTGGCGTGGGTGTCCACCGTTCGGGTCGGGACGTCCGGGCTCAGACCCCAGACTTCGGTCATGATCTTGTCGCGGGTGACGATGGTTTCGACGTTTTCGATCAGGCAGGCCGCCAGCAGGAACTCGCGGCGAGTCAGTTCCACCACCTCGCCGCCGCGTTTGATCGTCTCCGAGCGACGGTCAAATTCGTAG
This sequence comes from Lysobacterales bacterium, assembly GCA_041587615.1. Lineage (GTDB taxonomy): Bacteria > Pseudomonadota > Gammaproteobacteria > Xanthomonadales > SZUA-38 > JBFGYD01. The sequence goes on along the minus strand of JBFGYD010000094.1, from coordinate 6,138 downwards.
TCTCCAGCGCGCCCGGTGGGTCGGCGCCGCTCGCGTCCGGAATAGCGACGAATCACCGCCCGGGCGCGGGCCAGCAGCACTACGCGATCGATCGGCTTGACCAGGTAGTCGTCCGCGCCGGCGTCCAGCGCCCGAGCCACGTGACGACTGGATTCACGCGCGGTCAGGAACAGAACCGGCACCTTGGAACGAATGGTGCCACGCAGCCAGCCTAGCAGCGCCAGGCCTTCGATGTCCGGTAGCTCCCAGTCGATCAAGACCATCTCGTAGGAGCGCTTCAAGAACTGGTTGACGAACTTACGCCCGGTGTGGAACAGATCGACCTCGAAGTCAGCATCATCCAGCCAGGCCTTGACCAACTCGGCCTGGTGCTTGTCGTCCTCGATATAGGCAACCAGCATCCCTTGTTCCCGCGAAATGCCCAACCCTCGGTGCGAGCGCGATCCCCGGGCGACATCGTACCAAGCTGCCAATGGCCCCGCAAAACCGATCGACGAGGCTTGCTGCTCCGCGCCGGAAACGCCCGCCCAAAACTCATTCACTATTCGGGGCCGACAGTGCCCCCAGCAGCGGCTCCAGCGCGGCCTCGAGGCGCACGTCCGAGGACTGTCCGGCGCGCCGGGCCTCGAGCATTTGATCGACGATGGACTCCGCGTCGCGCGCGGCCTTGAATACCGACTCGAGCTGATACATCCCCGCGGAGCCCTTGAGCTGATGGACCTCGATTCGCAGCTTTTCAAGCCGCTCCAAATCGAGTGTCGAAGCCTCGGACAGTTGCTTGAGCGCCACCGCGCGTTCGGGAAGAGTTGCCATGAAATCGGCCCGTAGGCGCCTTACCCGCGCCGCGAACCGCGCCGACATGCCGTCCGCAATTTTCATCGCGGCGGTCGGACTCTCATGGCCTGGGCCACGACCCGCTTGAGCTCGGGAAAATCGAACGGCTTCTCGACGAATCCGATGGACCCGGCCTGCACCGCCTCGATGCGCACGCTCTCGAGCGTGGTGGCGCTCATCGTGAGCACCCGCAGGCCCGGCTGACGGCGCCGAATCTCGGCGATCAATTCGAGCCCGCTGGCGCCGTGCAGATCAAGATCCACGATCGCCAGATCGGGAGACGCCGCCCGCTGCGCCGCGAGGGCCTGCTGACCATCGGCGGCGGCATCGACCTCGTAGCCGTATTCCTCCAGCGCCAGCGCCGCCACCGCCCGGATGTTGGGATCGTCGTCGACCAACAGGATCTTCCGTCGTTGGTCGCGGCCGACGGGCGGTTCGGCCTCCTCGGTCGGCTCGGTCAGCGCCTCCGCCTCGATCTCGACCCGGAAGATCGAGCCCTCGCCGGGCTCGCTCTCGACCGTCAGGCGGCCGCCCATGCCTTCGGTCAGGCGCCGGCAGATCGACAGTCCCAAACCCAGGCCCTGCCGGTGCTCGGCATTCGACCCTCGGGTAAACGGCAGGAAAATTCGCTCGATCTGATCGGCCCCGATGCCGGCGCCGGTGTCCTCGACCTCGACCTCGAGCCGATCGCCCGCGGTCGTCCAGCGCAAACTTACGCCGCCCTCCTCGGTGTAGCGAACCGCGTTACTGAGCAGATTGAACAGGATCTGACGGAAACGCAACGGATCGAGCCGGCGCCAGTTTTCGCCGTCCGGCCCGATCAGCTCGAAGCTCAGCCCCTTGCGCTCGGCCAGCGCCCGCGCCAAATGTCCGAGCGATTCGAAATAGGTCTGGAGTTCGACCACCTCCGTGGCCACGCTCAGGTGCCCTTCCTCGATCGCGCCATGTTCCAGCAGGTTGTCGACCAGTCCGAGCAGGTAGCTCGCGGCTTCCCGGATCGACCGGATGCTGTCGGGGTCGTCGACGATGCCCTCGATGATCAGATCGCTGAACCCGAGAATCGAGGTCAGCGGGGTGCGCAGCTCATGGGACATGCCGGCGATGAACCGGGACTTGGCCAGGCTCGCCGCCTCGGCCGCCTTGTTGGCCTCGCGCAGGGCCGCGGTCAGCTTGCCGAGGCGATGATTCAGCAGCGCGACCTCGTTGGTTTTCTGCTGCTCGGTCTGGCGCCGCAGCATCGCCTCGCTCGCATCCAGCAGCAAGACCTGATACCCGGGCTGCCGGGCGAACAGGTGCACGTCGACCGCGCGCTGGTTGTCCAGAGTCACCGCCGGGAAGGTGATCGGCGCCAGATCCTCGGCCCCCACCAGGCACGGCAGCGCCTCGCTCAGATCGCAGCCGCCGTGAAGATGCCCGGTGAGATCGTCACCGAACCATTCCACCACCTTGAGCGCGGCGTCGGCCTTGATCCACTGGGGATGGCGTTCCTCGGTCAGCAATCCGAAAACCAGCTCCTGAACCGAGGGTGGTAAGAGATTCATACGACGGACAGCACCCCGTGAATCTGATGCAACATGCGGGCTACTTCCCGCCCGAGATCTGTTCTGCGATCCGTGCGAAGGCCCGCTCGACGTTGTCGCCGTCTTTGGCGCTGGTCCACAGGGCCTCCCAGCCGCCGCCGGTCAGCACCTTCAGATCCTTGTCGTCGATCTCGAAATCCTTCTTGAGATCGCATTTATTGGCCAGAAAACAGAATGGCACCGGTCCGAACTGGGCCGCAACTTCGGCCTGCAGGTTCTTTGCACTTGTTAACGTCGAGCGCCGCGTGCCGTCGCACACCAGCAGATAACCGGCCATGCCGCGCACGTAGGTCGAGCGCAGCGCATCGAGATGATCGATACCGGCGATGTCCCATAAAACCAGCTTGATCGGCTCGCCGCCGGCGCCGCCGACGATCTTGGTGTCGATCTTGACCCCGACTGTCGTCAGATATTCGTCTCTGAACGCCTGATCGACGAAGCGCCGAATCAGGCTGGTCTTGCCGACCGCGAAATCCCCCAGCACGCAAACCTTGTAGCTTTTCATCGGTCGGCCAGCTCGAGTCTCAGATAAGCCCTGCGGCCCTTCTCACCGGTTCCGGAACAGTCGGTAGCCAAAGTCATCGGCCCGGCTCCCGGGATCAGATCGAGCAGTTTGTCGCGCAACCACGCGGCCCGTGCGGCGCGCAGTGACTCATTGAGTGTCGCCGGCCCACTCGAATCGCTGCAGCCAACCGCGGTAAGCTCGACACGGCAATCGCAGAGCGCCGCCAGGCCCTGGATTTCGCGCACGACCACGGCGATCGGCTCGGTCGCAAAATTCGGATTGGCGCTCTGTTCGGGTTCGAAATAGGCCGCATGCTCGGCCAGCCGCTGGCTTGTCGCCTCGAGCCGCGCGCGGGCATCCTCGAAGCCGCTCCAGTCTACCGCCACCGCGGAAAAATCCTCTGCCAGCGTGGCCTCGGCCCGGGTTCGCCAGCGCCCGGCCGCCAGCCCGGAAATCCTGACGCTTCCGTTGCCCGCAAACTCGACCGAGACCCCCTCCGGCGGCGCCAGCGCCGTGCCCAAAAGCTCGATGAGATCCTGTTCGGCCGCGCCCCGCAAGCTCAGTCGAAATTGCTCCGGCTGCGACTGGAAACCGACGTATTGCCGCAGCCGATCGATCCAGTCGGCCGGTGCTTCGCCGGCCACCGTTACCACGTCGTCGGCGGTAATCGAAACGCCGGCCGGAATCGGCGCCAGCGCCTGTCGCAGGCGGGCAGCAACCAGCTCGGGCTCGGCCGACTGAAAGCGGTGAATCGACCATTGAATCTCGTCCGTTTCGAAGCCCGCCTGCCGCGCCAGCTCTTCGGGCCGCTCGGCACCCGGATCGGCCAGCAGGCTGATCCGCCGCCGCCCATCCTCGCGGTCGGCGTTCAGGTATACCAGTCCGGGACGATCGGCAAGCAGCGTCTCTAGCCGCGCCCAGCGAGCCGCATCCTGACGGTTCTCGACCACCGACCATATCAGCCACGCCAGCAGCAAGGCCGCCCCCAGGCCGAGCACGATCCCGGCCCGCAGAAACCTGCTGCTCTTCTCCCCTCGCTGGTCGCCGGCGGAGTCGACCGTCTCCCACATCAGGCAGGAGGCGACCTCCCCGATCAGCTCCTCGTCGGGCTCGGCGGACCCGTCGAAGGACTCCATCCATGAGCCGCGGCGGCCGTGGATGCGCTCCAGGTTTTCCTGCAGCCGGGTCCGCACACTGCGCGGCGGCTGGCCCTCGACCACCAGCGCCAGGCGAGCCGCGTATCCCGACAGCACCCACAGCACGTGCCCGCCCAACTCCGCGCTCACCAATTCGCCGCCGTCGTCACCGGTGGAGTCGGCCACGAAGTTTTCGATCGCGGTCAGCATCGCCGCGACTGCGTCTCGGTCCAGCGCCTCGCGGCCAGCTTCGCCCGCGCGCACCATCAGCAAACCGCTGCGCTTGCTGATTAGAAAAGCCTCGCGGACCCGGTAGGCCATCGTGTGGCGCAACACCACTTCACGGAACGGGACCCCGGTCCGCCACGCTTCCAATCGCCAGCGCAGACCACGCACGCTGAACCCATATTCCATCGCACGATTGAGTCCTTCCAGAGCCGAACGCAGAGCTTCGGCAATCGAGCGTCGGATCGCCGGACCCATGGCCGGGAACAGGACGTCGGCAAAGGCTTTAGGGTCGCGGGTTATGGATTTGCGCAGAGTGCGCTCGATGGGGGCCTCCAGCGATGGCGTCAGCCGGCCGCCCTGTGCGGCCCGCTTCACCGCCTCGGGAAGCACCTCGGCGACATCGCGGGTACGCGATTCGCGGTCTTTAACCCGCTCCTCGATGTGGTCGACAGCGGCGCGATCCTCGGCAATCCCAAGGAGCTGTCGCAGGCGCTCGAGTTCGTCCACGGTCCCGCCGCGCTCAGGCCGAGTCGTCGGCCGACCCCTCCAGTCGCCCGGCCAGCTCTTTGAGAAGCCCGGCCAACTCGTCCCGGGCGACCCTGCGCTCTGACAGCTCCGCGGCAATGCGCTTCAGCCGAGCCTCCAGATCCCGGCTGCCGTTTTCCAGCGACCGCTCGAACTCCCGTTGAGTGTCTTGGGTGTCCGCGGCCAGTTTGGCGAACTGCTGGCTCACCCGTTTCTCGACGCCGTCGATTTCCTTCCCCAGCTCTTCGCTCTTGCTCTGAATCAGGCTGTCCAGCGACTCGGCGTCGTTGCGTCGCCCCGCGCGCTCGTCCTCGAGCGCCCTCCGGGTCTTCTCAATCGCGCCCTCCAGGTTCTTGATGTTGACCTTGAGTTCCTGCTTCAGGTCCTTGAAGGCCGCCGCGATTTCGTCCTGAAGCGCCTGAAAGCGGGCCTCATATTCGCGGATGTTCGCCCCAAAGATGATTTCTCGGATCTGGTCGACGTTCGCGTCGCTGGCCTGCGCGGTGCCCGGGACTTTTGTTTTCTTCCTCGCCATCTCATCCTCCTTCCTCGCCCAACGCGATCCCTGCTTATCCCGAATATTAGAATAAGCGTTAACAGAAAGCGATAAGCGTTTTAAAAACAAGGACAATGACGACTCTGTCGGAGCGGTCGCTTGGCCGGCGGGGACTCGGTTGGAGCCGACCTGCACCGCCCGACGACATCACCTTCATACACCGTCAACAATTGTGTGCTTGGCTTCCCCCGGTTCGGCAAACCCATAGACTGGATTCGGTTGGCAAACGATAGCCGGCATCGATTTAACTCCGCCTCCCGGCCGCGGACGTTAGCAACCTCGCACTCCCCTCTAGGCCGGGTGGGGTCAGGATCCCTGAAAAAGGGTCCTGACCCCGTTTGATGACGTACCTAAACCTGACCCCTAGCCGATCACCGCGGTGATGATGTGGCCGCCGGATTCCTTGTCGCGCTCGAGCTTCAGGTGCCCCTGCTTCTGGGCTTCTTCCAGCAGTTCACCGAAACTGTCGAAACCGTGGTAGCGTTCGTTGAACCCGGGCTTGCGCCGCTTGAGCGCCTGTTTGACCATCGATCCCCAGACCTTCTTGTCACCGCGCTCGGCGAAGATATCCCTGGCCGTCTCCAGCAGCAGGTCAAATGCCTCCTGGGCCTTGGGGTCCACGCTGGGGGCCTTGGATTTAGTCGATTTTTTCCGCGCTTTCTTCTTGCTCGGAGCCTTCTTTTCGGTCTCCCGTACCAGGTCGTCGTAATAGATGAACTCATCGCAGTTGGCCACCAGCAGGTCGGAGCTGGACTGCTTGACCCCGACCCCGAT
>JBFGYD010000093.1:0-7405 GCA_041587615.1 Lysobacterales bacterium | reverse complement strand
GCCACCTCCGCCAGCACGGTCTCCTGCCAGGTCCCGTCCGACCGGGTCAGCAGCCGCACCGTGTTGCTCTCACCATCGCAAATCAGGAATTCACTGCCGCCCTCGTCTGTTAGTACCACCGGCCGCACGTTGATCACCAGGGGCATTATTGACTTGCCGCCCAGCTCAGAGGGGGCGAAGGTCCGCGAGGCGCTGGGCCCGTCGGCATAAGGAAGGACCGGCAGACTCTCGGGGCTCGATCCGTAGTAGTACGCGGTGATGTGGCGGATGACCTCGGCGGATACGAATTCCTGCCCCGTCCGCTTGGCCGCCAGGGCCGCCATGGCCCGGATGACCCCGGGCCAGCTTTTTTTCGGCATCAGGCCCGGGGAGGGTACGCCGTGACAGCCGCCACAGTGGGTGTCCACCAGCCCGACCACCTGCTCGACGGTGAGCTGCTCTTCAGCCCCGGCATTCGAAGCGGCCCCCGCCGGGCCGGCAGCGACCGCAAGCAGCAAACCCACGACCGCTGGCAGGCGTCTGCTCATCGCAACGATCGCCGCCGCCAGCCGACCGGCCCGGCGCTTCTTCCGCCCCCGCCGTGCCCGTATTTCCCGCGACCAGCTTGCTGCCGTCTCCATGCGCCCATCGTCTCAAGAAAAGGGCTCTCTCGGAAGCAGGGCGCTGGACGAATTCAGTGCGGAAGTCGCATTATTGGACATCGGCCAGGAGCTGATCCGCGTTTGTCATGAGCCAGTCTGAAATCCTGCTCGTCTACGACCGCCAGTGCCCGGCGTGCGATGCGTTCTGCCGCCTCGTGCGAATCCGCGACACGGTCGGTGAACTGCGCCTGGTCGACGCGCGCGCCAGCTCGGCGGTAATGGATGAAATCACCCGACGCGGGCTCGACATCGACCAGGGCATGGTGTTGAAAATAGACGACGAGCTCTATTATGGCGCCGATGCGATCCACGCGCTGGCCATGATCGGCACCCGCAGCGGCGCTTTCAACCGCCTGAATCACTGGATCTTTCGGTCGCGGGGGCGTTCGCGAGTGCTGTATCCGATGCTCCGATCGCTGCGCAACCTGCTGCTGAAAATCCTGCGCCGGACCAAGGTCAACAACCTCGAAATCGCGGGCAACGACCGCTTCTGAACCGGCTCGATTGCCATCCCGCGCCCGATAGCCGCTAAGATGGCGGGGAGCAAAAGCAACGGAGTAAGGCGATGAGATCAGGGGTACTGTCGATTGCGGTATTGGTGGTGGTGGGCGGCGGCTTTATCAGCGCGGGCCAGGCCCAGGACCTGAAGCTGCTGTTCGACAGCCTGCGGCAACCATCGGGGCAGGAGATCCGCATCCTGGACGCGCTGTACGGTCAGGACCAGCAGGTCTGCCGCGCCTACGACGCGGTGGCGCAACTGTGCGATGGGCGGGACTACTGCGAGATCGAGGCCGATTCACGCCTGTGCGGCGATCCTTATGCGAACGTACGCAAGCAGCTTTTCATCGGCTACGACTGCGGCGACGGACGTCGCTCGATCAGCGTGGACGAGGGCGAGGTCGCGCGCGTTTACTGCATCGGCGCCGGCGGTGATCGCGGCGACGTCTACCGCGGCCAGCCGGGCGCGGGCCCGCCCCAGGGCTGGCAGCGGGGTGCGCTGTACGTCGACAGCGTGCGCTACGGGGCCGACGGGCGCTACTGCGATGCCACGCAGCCGTTCGTGTTCGCCTGCAACGGCCAGCCTCGCTGCAGCATCAGAATCGACAATCGGCTTTGCGGCGATCCGATCAAAGGAATGGCCAAGGCTGCCGTGATCCGGCACTGGTGCAACGGCCAGCTACGCGAGGGCACGGTCAAGGAACGCAAGACCGCACAACTGAGCTGTTACTGACCGACGCAACGTGGGTTAGGACGGGTCGAACGATCGGCACGTCCGGTGCCAGTCGTCTTCGCGCTTGATCGAGGCCGCCAGCGCGGCTTGCTCGGCCGCGCTCAAAGAAGGGTTCCAGATTTCGGTGATCAGCACCACTCGCAGCCGATCGGAGCGGTTCCATGCCTCGTGCTCGAAACTGTCGTCAAACACCAGGCAGCGGCCTGCCTGCCACTGACGCGTCTCCCCACCGACCTTGATCGCGCACCCAGGCGGGACGATCAGCGGCAGGTGGACCACCAGCTTGGTGTTGGCCAGGCCGTGGTGTGGCGGGATGTAGGTGCCGGGCTTGAGCACCGAAAAAAACGCCTCCGGCGCATGGCCCTGGGCGCGCGCCAGCGGTAGGTCCTCGAGGGCGGCGGCGGTCGCCGGGCAGGCCCGGCAGTGGGCTTCGACCCGCTCCCCGCCCTTCAGCAGATGATACGAGGACCACGCGTTACTGTGGCTCAGCTTGTGCCATTCGGCGCTGGACCCGGGATGGATCTCGGTCACGTAGGGCGCCAGGCCGGACGACCGCGCGAGCACTCGCTCCAGCTCGGCCAGGATGTCGGTGTGGCGGGCTTCCAGCCGCGACACCCAGTCGAACCGGGCGGGGTCCCACCAGGGCGCGGTCTTCAGGCCTGGATAGTACTGATAGCTGGGCCGCTGGCGGTCGTCGGCGTAGTCGATCGGCCGCCTGCCGCAGGCATATTCCAGAAATTCCCAGAACCGCGGCGGCAGGCGCTCGCCAGCCGGATCGACTTCGTTCGCGGCGGCCTCGATGTCGCGCCGGAAGCGCTGCCGCAGCCGGCGCTGGGCCAGGTCGATCAGCCCGCCCAACGGCCCGGCGGCGCCATCTTCATCGCGCAGTCGCGGGTTCAGCATGAACGCCCTCTCGAAGCACCGATCGGCCGCGCGCTCACGGCCCGCGGCCAGCAGCGTTTCCGCCAGGTGAAGAAAGAATATCCCGTTGTCGGGCTGAATCGCGATCGCATCGCGAAATGACTGGGCGGCGTCCTGATGGTTTCCCGCGCGGCGGCAGGCGATGCCCAGATTCTGAGCCAGGGTGGCGTCGTCGGGATGGCGGCGCGCGGCCAGCCGGCTGAGCGGGATCGCGCGTGCCCAATCGCCCGCTTCGAGCGCGCGCGAGGCGAGAAAGCTCAACACGAACGGATGATCGGCGCCGGCTTCATGCAGCCGTCGGCAGATGCGCTCGGCGCCGGCAAAGTCGCCGCCCTGCAGCAGCGAGCGGGCCCGACTCAATTCGGCAGAGTAATCGGACATGAACTGCCCGGCGCGCCGGCGGTCGTACTCAGCGGACGGTCATCGCCGGGCAAGACTCAAGGCGCATGCGGGTCAAAGAACCCCGCTCAGCTTGAGACCAGCGACCGCGGCCGCGACCAGCACCGTGCCAATCACGACCCATTTCACCAGCGGCGAGCCCTGGCGCGGCTTGGCGGTGGCCGCCGGCGCCGGCGCCGCCGGCTTCGCGGCAGCCTTCGGTTTTGACGCCTTCGGGGACGAGTCCATGCCGGGAGACTGCAGCAGAAAGCGCACCGTATCCAGCATCAGCTCGTTACCGGCGGCGAGTTTGGCGCGGCGCACGCGCTTGCCGTTGACGAAGGTGCCGTTCGCGGAGCCGAGGTCCTCGACGAACAGGCCGTCGGAGGTCACCTCGATCTTGGCATGATGGCGGGAAATCTCCTCCGACGGCAGACAGATGTCGCATTCGCTGTGGCGACCGATCACCGCGGTGCCGAAAATGGGATAGGTCTTGCCGAAGGTCTTGCCCGAAACGCCGCGCAGCGTAAAGGTGGGCACCGCCATCCGGACCCGGGTTTGGCTCGAGTCCAGCGCCGATCCGACCGCTTGCTGCCGCCCGGTGATGTCCGGGCCCTCGCCGACCACCTGGCACTGCACGTTGGCGAACAGCAGCGCGTCGCCAGCCTTGATCGGAGTTCGGGCGGCGACCAGCTGGCCGTTGACCCGAGTGATGTTGGTCACGTCCTTGACCCCGATCAGCGCACCCTGCTCTGACAGGTTGATGGTCGCGTGGAGGTCGGCAATCCCGTTCACGTTCAGCACGATGTTGGCTTGATCGGAACTGCCAACGACGTTGTCGCCCGGTTTCAGCTCGACCTGGTCGCGCTCGCCATTTGGAAAAACCAGCTTCATCTGGATCCCCGCGCCACTTGAACCCGGAGTTTAACCAACCGGACCGGCCGATTCTACGATCGGCTCGGTAAATGCCCACCGCCGAGTGAAACTCATGCAATATACGGGCTAAATTTCGCGGACCACCCGAAAGCCGACGGTGTTGTAAGCGTGGTCCTCATCGAAGCTCTCCCGCGCCACCGCTCCGCCCGGCGGTTCGGGGTCCAGCCAGCAACTTCCCAGCACCGCGTGCTCGCGGCAGGCGCCGGAGCGGCTCTGCTGGGTACAGTCGCTGACCCATTCGCGCACGTTGCCGACCGCGTCGAGGATTCCGGCTTCGCTGCCGGCATACGTGCCCACCGGCGCGGTGAAACTCCAGCCGTCGTCGCAGGGTAACGCCCTGCGCCCTGATTCCTCGCGCTTGAGGGCCGAGTCTGCAAGGTTGGCGGCGCAGTCATCCCGCGCCTCGGAGCCGGCCGCCAACGCGCGCCATTCCGCCTCGGTGGGCAGCCGGTAGGTCTGACCGGTCTGCGCGCTGAGCCAGGACGCGTACTCTCGCGCGTCGATCCAGCTCACGCAGACCACCGGGTGGCGTCCGGTTTGCTCGAATCCCGGGTTTTCCCAGGTGCGCCGGCGACTGGAACGCCACATCGACTCGTAGTTCCGGCAGGCCGGGGTCTTGCGATCCTGGTAACCGCCGGCGGCCATGAAGCGGCGGAACTGGTCGACGGTGATCTCGGTCGCCCCCACGGCCAGGCGGCTGGCGCCCAGTTCCAGGACCACCATCTGCGGCCCGGCCACCCCATCGGCAAGCGTGTCGCTCAGGGTCACCGGCCCGGTCGGCGGCGGGTTCAACAGGAGTTCGAGCTCGGCGGCGACACGTGGGTCGCCGGGGCGAAAATTCAGCGCCTCGCGATATTCGCGCTCGGCCTCATCGACGGCGCCCCGCTCGGCCGCGCGGCGAGCCGCGGCGGCGGCGTTCTCAAAGCCCAGCGAATCGATGCTCGCCAGGTCGTCCTCGAAACGATTCAGCAGATCGTGGCGCTCGGCGACCTCGACGCCACGGCTCTGCAGCAGCCGCGCCGTGTCGTAGCGACCAGCCCGAATCCGGGCTCTAGCCAGCGCCACGTAGCGCAGCACGATGCGATCCAGTCCGTCTCGGGCCTGGATATTGCCCGGGTCGAGCGACAGCACCTCCTCGAATTTTTCCAGCGCGTTGTCGCCCGCCGGAGTGGTCAACTTGTCATCATTGAGGTTTTGATTGGCGGCCGTCACCTGCGCCAATATGCGTTCGCGAAACTGGCGCGCCATCGCGTCGTCGTTTTGCGCCGACCCGCCCACGACCTCCCCGTTCTCGATGTCGACCAGCGCCGGATCGTCGGGTTCGAACGAGACGACCTCGGCCAGCTCCTCGCCGCTGGGCGCCGCTTCGTCAACGGGAACCGGCTCCGGCTCCGGTTCGAGTTCCGGCTCCGGTTCAAGCTCTTTTTCCACTACCGCGGGCACCGAATCGGTGGCGATCACGTCCGGTTCCGGAACGAGCGCTGGCGGCCGCGTCGAGGGCCGCCAAAGCCAGGCCAGTGCGAACGCCGCGATGACCACGACCACCAGTGCGCTCACCAACCAGCGGGTCGGCAGCGACCTCGAAAAGATGTCTGCAATCCACGCGCCGCCCCACTTCAGCGCGGGGGCAATGCCGGTAAGCCAGTCCCGCGGACGCCGGCCCAATGCCAGCTTCAACCAGCGCAGCCGACCCTCGCCGCCGACCGGGCCGCGATGGAGCCTCAGCGGCACGGTGGGCTGCTCGACCTCGGACCGGGTTGGCGTTTCCGGCGCGCGGCGGCCGTTGCGGGAGGTCTCCTCGAGGTACTGCTGAAGGCTGGCCCTGACCTCGGCCGCCGACTGAAAACGGTCTGCCGGATCCTTGGCCATCGCCCGGTCGATGAACGCCTGCCAGCGCGACAGGCGCTGCGGCACTTTCGGCAGCGGATCGTACACGTGGGCGTAGGCCACCGCGAAACTGTCGTCGCCGTCATAGGGCGGGCGGCCGACCAGAGCCTCGAAGGTCACCGCACCCAGGCTGTAAAGGTCAGAGCGGAAATCCACCCGCCGCCCCCGAGCCTGCTCCGGCGACATGTAGTGGCTGGTGCCGAGACTTAGACCGGTTGCCGTCATCCGCGTGGCCTCGGTCACGACCCGGGCGATACCGAAGTCGGTCAGCACCGGCATGCCGGAGTTGTCGAACAGCACGTTACCGGGGGTCACGTCGCGATGCACGAAGCCTCGCTCATGGGCGTGTTGGAGCGCCCCGCAAATCCCGAGCAGCACCCGAATCAGCTCTCGCTCGCGGATTCCGGCGTCGATGCGGGACTGGAAATCGCCGTTGGGAAGGTACTGCATCGCAAAATAGTGCAGTCCGTCCTCGGTGACTCCCACGTCGTGGATCGCGACAATGTTGGGATGGTTCAGCTCAGCGATCGTGCGCGCCTCGGTGACGAACCGATTGGCAAAGCTGCGGTCGGCGGCAAACGCCGGCGCCATTACTTTCAGCGCCACCTGCCGCTGCAGGGACGTCTGCAGCGCGAGGTAAACCGTCGCCATGCCGCCGACGCCCAGCTTCTTGGTCAGTATGTAACCGGGTACCTGGATCACGTTATTGCTGCTCCGGCGCTACGCCGGCCATCGCGCCGCGGGCGCCCGTCATTAAGCGCCCGCATGGGCTCGGTTCCGCTGGAACCCGCGGCGCCCGGACCGCCGTCATTGTAACCGGGATCGGGGTGCCAACCGCCGAAGTCGCTACGTTGGTTTGCAAACCCAACCCCGCCCGCCGGGCGCCGCGACGGCCCGCGAATCCCATGTTGTGAGACGATAACACTTTGAACGACTGTAGGATTTTGCGATCCTGATCTGCAATCACTGCCGCCTTGGGCCACTTTGGGAAAGAGGATGATCGCGTTCGTGTCACTGATCACAGTTTTTGCGATCGCCTGGTTTTGGCTCGATACGGCCGGGGCGCGGGACAGCGCACGCGCCGGCGCGCGACGGCTGTGTACCGAACTCGGAGTTCAGTTCCTTGACCAGACGGTGGCGCTGGCGCGCACCCGACTGTGCCGCGACGATCAGGGCCGGCTGCGCTGGGAGCGTTTGTTCCGGTTCGAGTTCAGCGAATCCGGCACCGAACGCTACCCGGGACGGATTACGATCGTGGGTCGGCGCCCCACCTGGATGGTGCTGGACGGCGCGCGCATCGGCCATGTGCTGGCCGAGGGCGATCGGCTCACTTGATGACCTTCAGATGACTTCGGTCGGGCGGCTCCGCCCCGGAGCCATCGGCGGGTTCCGGTCCCGCAGCGTGCTCGCT
>JBFGYD010000092.1:0-7411 GCA_041587615.1 Lysobacterales bacterium | reverse complement strand
GCCCTTTGACCAATGACGAACGTGGTGCGCATCGACGAAACGCTTGTGAGCGCAACCTGGAAACGAGCAGCCCCGGTCCCGTGCCCACAAGGCGCGTTTGATTGCCGTCGGCACGGTCCGTTGCTTGCGGCCGACGCTCAGCGGCTCGCCGGAGGCGTTCTCGACCATCCGCACGACGCTGCAATCGCAGGATAGCCGCCGGACCGATTCGACGGGCAGGTCGGAACGACCCTCGCCATCGGTCAGCGCCGACTCATCCACGTGAATGACGACTTGATGCGAAGGCTTTGAGTCGGCCCCATTCTTAAATCCACCGGCCAGATAGCTGCGTGCGATCGCAACCAGCGCGTCCGCCTGTCGGGCAGCCCAGGGAGTGTCCCCGAACTCCGGTTCGCCGCCGGCCTCGGTCGCCTGATCCAGGGCTTGCGTGATCAACTCGCCGTCCTCGACTGGCAACTCGACGGTGATCGTCATCATGCCCCGTTCTCGGTCGCGCCAAGCGCGCAGCGAGCGCCGCCGGTGGGCGCGATTGGCGTCGTCAACTGACCCGGGCTCGACGTTGCGCATCTGCCGGCAGCGTTCCTCGACCCGGCTCGCGGTCGTGGTCATCGCGAAGGAAAGCAGCGACGCCTCGTTCAGGGGATCGGCAACGCGCGTCAGCGCCCGCACCTTCGAGTAAGAAAGCACCCCCTTCGCAAACGCTCCCGAGATTTCGGGCAGCCCTTTGAGCATATGCGCGACCCGCACCTTCTCCCGCGCCGCGCTCATGCTCAGATCACACCGCCAGTGCAGCCACTGGGTGCAGTTCTCGTAGCCCCACTTGAGCCAGCCGCCGCGCTCGTCGAACTCGCGGATCATCACCAGCAGTTCATAGTTGGCCGCGTTAATCTTCGCAGCAAGCCTAACAATCGCACGGTCGAGCTGATCGATGGCTAAGCGACGTTCAGAGACGGGGTTGGGCTGTACCATGGCTCACCTTCCTTGGATCATTTATAAAACTGTAATATTATACACTATATCACTTAAATAGTACATAATAATCAGTGTGTTAAGATTGAAATTATTGAAGCTATGGGTTTGCCAAGACCGTGTCCCGATGTTCAACGCTGGCCTGCAGCGCCTAGCGGGAGCCCCCATGGGCCTACTGGTCGGTGCAATTTGGCGGGGAGGCCGTAAAATAGCAGCCCCCGAACGATCGAGTCAGAGGCGATGACGCGAAAACCACGTCTGCACGTTCCCCATCCGCCGGCGCGGCCCGGCGACAAGCCGGACTTCAGCTACCTGGAGCTGTCGCCGGCGGGGGCGGTGGAGCGGCCGGACATCAACGCCCGGGTGCGGGACATCGAGCACCTGTCGCTGGAGCTGGTGCGCGTGCTCGACGACGACCACAAGGCGGTGGGTCCGTGGCACCCGCACCTGGAGCCGCCGGACCTCCAGGTCGGGCTGCGGCACATGGTGCTGACGCGGATCTTCGACGAGCGGATGCTGCGCATGCAGCGCCAGGGCAAGATCACGTTTTACATGATGTCCACCGGCGAAGAAGCGGTGTCGATCGCGCAGGGGATGGCGCTGCGGCCCGGCGACATGCTGTTTCCGAGCTATCGGAACCAGGGGCTGTACATGGTGCGCGGGCGCAACCTGGTCGACCTGATGTGCCAGTGCCTGTCCAACACGCGCGACATGTGCAAGGGCCGGCAGATGCCGATCATGTATCACTGGGCCAAGGGCAACATCTTCTCGATTTCCGGCAACCTGGGCACCCAGTTTCCGCAGGCGGTGGGCTGGGCCATGGCCGCGGCGATCAAGGGCGAGGACAACATCGCTGCGAGCTGGGTGGGCGACGGGACCACGTCCGAGGCCGACTTTCACTACGCGCTGACCTTCGCCTCGGTTTATCAGGCTCCGGTGATCCTGAACGTCACCAACAATCAGTGGGCGATTTCGACCTTCCAGGGATTCGCCGGCGGGGAGCGGCGGCCGTTCGCGGCCCGCGGCCTGGGCTTGGGCATTCCCGGGATTCGGGTCGACGGCAACGACTTTTTGGCGGTCTACGCGGTCACCCAGTGGGCTGCCGAGCGCGCTCGCAACCGCGAGGGCCCGACCCTGATCGAGCTGGTCACTTACCGCGCGTCGGCCCATTCCACCAGCGACGACCCGTCCCGCTACCGGCCCAAGGAGGAGTGGCAGCAGTGGCCGCTGGGGGACCCGGTCGAGCGCCTGAAAAATCACCTGATCGGCCTCGGCGAGTGGTCCGAGGAGCGTCATGCGGAGATGACCAAGGAACTCAAAAGCCACGTGGCCGAGGCCTGGAAGGAGGCGGTCAGCTACGGCACCCTGACCGAGGGTCCGCGGCTCAAGCGCGATCAGATGTTCGAAGACGTGTTCAGGGAAATGCCCGAGCACCTGGCGCTGCAGATGCTCGAGCTGAAGGCCCTGGAGGACAGCTAATGGTTCGCTCTGAAAGGCTAGAAACCTACGGGACACCACACTAATGGCGCAGATGAACATGATTCAGGCGCTGAACTCGGCCATGGACGTGATGCTGGACCGCGATCCGTCGGTCGTGATCATGGGCGAGGACGTGGGCTACTTCGGCGGCGTGTTTCGCTGCACCGACGGGCTGCAGCGCAAGTACGGTGAACACCGGGTGCTTGACGCGCCGATCGCCGAGGGCGGGATTGTCGCGGCCGCGATCGGCATGGGTCTGAACGGCCTGCGCCCGATCGCCGAGATCCAGTTCGCCGACTACATCTACCCGGCGTTCGATCAGATCGTCAGCGAAATGGCCCGGATCCGCTACCGTACCGCGGGCGACTTCTTCTCGCCGGTGACGATCCGCACGCCGTGTGGCGGCGGCATCCGGGGCGGCCAGACCCACTCGCAGAGCCCGGAGGGCGTGTTCACCCACGTCAGCGGGCTCAAGACCGTGATGCCGTCCAATCCCTACGACGCCAAGGGACTTCTGATCAGCGCGATCGAGGACGACGATCCGGTCGTGTTCTTCGAGCCCAAGCGGATCTACAACGGTCCGTTCGACGGCGATCCCGACAAGCCGGCGGTGCCCTGGACCACCCATCCCAAGGGCGAGGTCCCCGAGGACCACTACCGGGTTTCGCTGTCGCACGCGGAAATCGTCGAATCCGGCAGCGAGGTCACCGTCATCACCTACGGCACCATGGTGCACGTCGCGCAGGCCTCGGCCGCGCTGGCCGGCGTGGACGCCGAGATCATCGACCTGCGTACGCTGGCACCGTTGGACGTGCGCACGATCAGCGCCTCGGTCAAAAAGACCGGTCGCTGCGTCATCGTCCACGAGGCGACCCGCTTCTCAGGCTTCGGCGCGGAGCTGTCGGCGACGGTCCAGGAAGAGTGCTTCTGGCACCTGGAGGGGCCAATCCTGCGAGTGACCGGCTGGGACACGCCGTATCCGCACGCGTTCGAGTGGGACTACTTCCCCGGGCAGAAGCGGGTGACCGCGGCGCTGAAAAAGGTCATGGAGGCACGATGAGCCAATACGTTTTCAAGCTCCCCGACCTGGGCGAGGGGACGGTCGAGGCCGAAGTTGTCGAATGGCACGTCAAGCCCGGCGACCAGGTCTCTGAGGACGATGCGCTGGTCGACATGATGACCGACAAGGCTTCGGTCGAGGTGCCGTCCCCGGTGGCCGGCAGGGTGCTGGAAGTGTCTGGCCAGCCGGGTGACAAAGTTGCGGTCGGTGCGCAACTGGCGCTGATCGAAACCGAGCAGGCGCCGGCCGACGACGCGGCGTCCGAATCTGAGCCCCAGGCCGAGGCGTCGGTGCCGACGCCCGCGGAGCAGCCCGAACAGCCGGCCTCGGCGCCGAAGGCGGAGCAAGCCGCGGCGGAGCGCAAGGTCGAGGAGGCGGCCGGCCCGGCTCGCGAAGAGCCCGCCGCGCCGCCGGCCAAACCGCCCGCCGGGGCGGCCGAGGGTGGCAAGGTGCTGACCTCGCCGTCGATCCGGCGGCGGGCGCGGGAGGCCGGGGTAGACCTGTCCCGCGTGTCCGGCACCGGCCCGCGCGGGCGAATCTTGCCGGAAGACCTGGATCGGTATTTGGCCGCGCCGCATGCCGATTCGGTTCCGGCGGGGCTGAAGCGCCACGGCACCGAGGAGATCAAGGTCATCGGGCTGCGGCGGATCATCGCGGAGCGCTTGAGCGCCAGCAAGCGCAGCATCCCCCATTTCGCTTACGTGGAGGAAGTGGACGTCACCGAGCTGGAGGCGCTGCGGGCGCACCTGAACCGGCGCGCCGGCGCCGGGGCGGCGCTGAGCTACCTGCCGTTCATCGCTTTGGCCCTGATCCGGGTGCTGCGCGAATTTCCCCAGTGCAACGCGCTCTATGACGGCGACCGCGGGGTCATAGTGCGTCACCACGCGGTCCATTTCGGCATCGCGACTCAGACCGCGGACGGGCTCAAGGTGCCGGTCGTCCGCCACGCCGAAAGCCGCGGTCTCGAGGACATGGCGGCTGAGATCCGGCGGGTCACCGAGGCCGCGCGCGACGGGTCGGCTACGCGCGAGGAGCTGGCCGGCTCGACCATCACGATCACCAGCCTGGGGAGGCTGGGCGGGATCGTGTCGACCCCGGTGATCAACGCGCCCGAGGTCGCGATCATCGGCGTCAACCGGGCAGTGGAGCGGCCGACGGTTCTCGGCGGCGGGGTCGCGATCCGACGCATGATGAATCTGTCGTCGTCGTTCGATCATCGTTTCGTCGACGGCTACGATGCCGCCGCGATGATCCAGGCGCTTAAAGGACATCTCGAGCACCCGGCCACGATCTTCATCTAAGGCGTATCGCTGCCCTCGGCAGAGCTGATGAACACCGCCACCGTGCCCTCGGCATGGCTGGCCACGGCCACGTCGTCGCGGCCGTCGCCGTTCAGGTCGGCCACTTCGAGTCCCCACGGGTTGCGCCCGGTAGGCAGAGTCGCTCGCCGCGGCCGCTCGCGGTGGCCGAAAATAACGGTCGCGTAGGCCTCCGTCCAGCCCAGCACGACCGCGTCGGCCAGCCCGTCGCCGTTGAGATCGCCGACCTCCAGTTTCTTCGCCTGCCCGCCGCCGGTCGACCACGGGCCACCGGGGTGGGGACGGAATCCGCCGTCGCCGTCGCCCAGGTAAAGGGTTCCGCGGGCCGGCTGGGAGGCGACGATGAGGTCGTTTCGGCCGTCGCCGTCGAAGTCGCCGCAGCCAACCGCATCCGGCGAAGCGACCGGTAACGACACCGGCGCCGCAAACGCTGCCCGGCCGGCGGGGAGCGCCAGCACAACGCCAACCTCGTCCCGGTTCGGTGACACCAGATCGGGTCGGCCGTCGCCGTTGAGGTCGGCCACCGCCATTCCGAGATACGGGTCGCCGCCGACCGGGATCCGGCGGCCCGGCTGCACGAAGCCGCCGTCGCCGCGTCCGTATAGCGCCAGCACGCCGTGGCGGTTGCGGTCGTCGACGACAAGGTCGAGCCGTGCGTCGCCGTCGAGATCGACCGCGAGCACGAGGTGTGGATGGGGGTCCACGTCGATCGTCAGCGGCGAATCGGGGGCCGCCGAGAGGCCGCCGCCGCCGTCCCCGGCGAGCAGCGTCAGGTAACGGGTTTCGTGGTTGGCGACCGCGACGTCCAGATTGCCGTCGCCGTCGAAATCGCCGATCGCCAGCGCGCTTGGATCGTGCCCGGCCGCGACCGGGGCGCCGGGAAACGGCTCGAACCGGCCCTCGTCGTTCCCGCGCAGCAGGCTCACGGTCCCGTCCTGGCCGTTGGCCGCGATCAGGTCGGCGCGCGCGTCGCCGTCGAGGTCGGCCGCAACCACGTCGGTCGGCCCGCGGCCGACCGGGATCACCTGTGCCGGCGCCGCGGCCGTTGCCAGGGACCAGCCCAGCGCGAGCGTGGTCAACGGTATCAAAGGGTGCATCTCGTGCGGCTTCGGTTTGACCCAGGCTCACTATATCATCGGGGCTGACGTTGGCAGGCGGCATCCATGATCGACATCGAACCCCTCCGGGCTGACACGCCCGGCTGCGCCCGCGGCGCCCATTTCAACGCCGCCGGCAGCGCGCTGATGCCGCGCCCGGTGATCGACGCGATCCGTGCCCACCTGGAGCTGGAAGCGGAGCTCGACGGCTACCGGGCCGCGGAGCGACAGCAGGCGCTGATCGACGACACCTATTCGGCCTACGCGGAACTCCTCGGCGCCAAGGCCTCGCAAATCGCGATCTGCGAGAACGCCACCGATGCGTTTTCCCGCGCCCTGTCCTCGATCGCGTTGCGCGACGGCGATCTGGTCCTGACCTCGGACAACGACTACGTTTCCAACCAGATCACCTACCTGTCGCTGCGGGAGCGACTCGGCATCCGGCTCGAGCGCTTTCCGGAAGACCCACGCGGCGGCTTCGATCCCGACGCTGCCGATCGGATGATTCGCGCGCACCGGCCGCGCGTGGTCGCGCTGACCCACGTCCCCACCAACTCGGGGCTGGTGCAGCCGGTGGCGGCGGTCAAGGACGCCTGCGCGGTCACCGGCGCCTATTTCCTGCTCGACGCGTGTCAGTCCGTCGGCCAGCTCGAACTGGACGTCGGCGCGCTGGGCTGCGATTTCCTGAGCGCGTCGGCGCGCAAATTCCTGCGCGGACCGCGCGGCAGCGGGGTGCTGTACGCGTCCGAGCGAGTGCTCGACGAGGGGCTGATGCCGCTGTATCCGGACCTGCGGGGCGCTCGCTGGCGGGAGCCCGACCGCTTCGAGCCGGCGCCCGGCGCGCGCCGCTTCGAGACCTGGGAGAACCCTTACTCGCTCGTCATCGGCGCCGGCGTGGCGGTGCGCTACGCGCTTGCGATCGGGGTCCGCGCAATCGAACGCCACCTGCGCGAGCGGGCCGCGACGATGCGCGCGGCGCTGACCGAAATCGACGGGATCCGGGTCCTGGACCGGGGCGAGACAAGATGCGCGATAGTGACCTTCACCCACGCGCGCCGCTCGGCCGCCGAGATCATCGCCCACCTGGATCGCCACCGCGTTACCGCGGCGGCCACGGACCGCGACAGCGCGGTGATCGATTTCGCCGACAAGCACACCGACTGGGCGATACGCGTGGCGCCGCACTGCTACACGTCCCAGCACGACATCGACCGCCTGCTCTCCGCTGTTGCGGCGCTTTGAATCAGCCGCTCGGTGCTCTCGCGCTTATAATTCGCTGCCATGAAGGCCGGCACCAAGATCTGGATCCAGTTGCTCGGCGTCGGCGGTGGTATCGCGATGCTGTTGATCCTGCTCCAGTTGCTGCGTTACTCGTATTTGCTGCGGGACTGGTCGATCGAGCTTTACCTGCTGCTCGCGGGCATTCCGCTGCTGGCCGCCGGGATCCTCGCCGGGCGCTGGTTGAGCGCGCACGGCCGCGGTGAGCG
>JBFGYD010000091.1:0-7457 GCA_041587615.1 Lysobacterales bacterium | reverse complement strand
GGCGGCGCCGTTCAGTCCCGCCAGGCCGCCGCGGTAAAAGCCGTCGAACGGTGGGTCGACCCCGAGGTATTTGATCATCAACATCTGCTCGCCGGGCGACGCGGCGAGCTGGTGATCGATGAAATGCGTCAGGCCGGCGGCAGCCGCTCCGGGCAGCAGCACCTCGCCCAGCGCGTCCAGCGTCGCCGCCTCCGAGGCATCGAGTACGCCTAAGCGCACGCCTTTGTCGCGCGCCTGCCCCGGGGTCAGTTCTTCGGCGCAGCCGCCCAGGTAGAAGGTCAGCAGGCCGACCCCGCCGCGGCTCAGAAAAGTGCGCCGATCCATCACCGCGGCAGCGGATCTACGAATCCAAACGGGTCAGAACGAATACCGGACGCTGACGCCCCACCAGCGCGGCGGCTGGAACGAAATCTCGTTGCAGCCGCACAGCGTGGCCAGGTCGAAGCCCTGGATGCCGACCCGTTCGTCGGTGATGTTGTTGACCTTGAGCGCGGCCTCCCACTGCTCGCTGGGGCTGATCCAGCCCAACCGTCCGTTGACCATGACGTAGCTGTCGAACTTGTCCGCGTCGAAGTTGCGCAGGTTGTAGAAGTACTCGTCCGAATAGCTGGCATCGCCCATGATCGACATCGTGCCGCCGAACGCCGGCCACTGGTAGCGGATCAGGCCCGAGACCTGAAGTTCCGGCGCATAGGTGGGATCGACGTCGATGACGATCGGCCCGTCGACCCGCAGCGGCACGTCTTTGACGGTGGCGTCGAACCAGGCCGCCGCCAACAATATGTCGAGGCCGTCGGTGGGGCTGGCCTGCAGTTCCAGCTCCAACCCGACGTTGTCGGCGTCGGCGTTGATCACCACCCCCGAGACCCCGGTGAACAAAAACGCCTGGTAGTCCTTGTAGTCGTAGTAGAACACCGAGCCGTTAAGGCGCGCGCGCCCGTCCAGCAACGAAGCCTTGAAGCCTCCTTCGAACGAGGTCAGTTCCTCCTCGCCATACGGAATGGCGCTGGTCGGAACCGGCAGGCCGCCGGCGAGCTGCGCATTGAAGCTGCCGGCCTTGACCCCGCGGTTGATCCCGCCGTAGATCAGCAGGTCCTCGCTGGCCCGATAATCGAGCTGCAGCTTGCCGGCAAACAGCGTGTCGGAAGTGTCGTCGTCGAACGGCTCCGGCCCGTTGGGCCCGAACAGCGGGCCGATCAGGAACGGCGCACCCTGGTGGATCTGGCGCGAATCGGGGGTGCCGTAGATGTTCTGCTCGAAATGGTAGTCCTTCTCCTCGAGGATCACTCTCGCACCGGCGATCAGCGTCAGGTCCGGATTCAGGTCTTTTTCGATCTGGCCGAACAGCGAATAGGAATCGGTCTTCAGCCGCGCGTCGGAGCCGAGATCGAAGGGCGCGCCCGGCACCACGCTGCCAACCGGAAACTTCAGCCCGTTGTCCGATTCGGAATCGATGTTCAGGTAGTAGAAGCCGGCCAGCCAGCGCATCGTGTCGGTGGCGCCGTTGACCCGGATCTCCTGGGTAAAGCTGGTCGCGTCCAGCGCGGCGTAGTTGGCCGACTGGTTGGCCGGCGCCGAATCGACGTCGATGAACAGCAGCTTTTCGTAGTCCTTGAAGTCGGTCACCGAGGTTACCGTGGCGCCGTTCGCGAGAACCCACTCCACGCGTCCGTTGATCCCCCAGGTATCGACGTGGCCCTGGTCTTCGAAGGCGAAGTCGCCGGACGTGTCGAAGTCCTCGCCATCCGGATCGATGTAGCCAAAGAAATCGGCACCCGGCGGGCGACCGAAAAAGTCGCCGAAGGTGCCGTTGTTGTCGACGTCGGCGCCAAAGTCTGACCCATCCCCGGCGATCGAGGCGCGGGTTTCGTTCGGGCCCACGTCGATGACGTTGATCAACTCGTTGTTGCTGTCGAATACGCCGATGGTGGGCTTTGACTGGTACGGACCGGTGGCCAGGTCGCTGTTGGCGACGTTGGCCGACAGCGTGATCGTGGCCGCATCGCTGGGCCGAAACATCAGCGTGCCGCGCACCGCCAGCGTGTCGTCGTCGCCCATGTCGGCGCCGGCGCCGGGGCCCGGCGAACCGCCGACGGCGGCGAGCGGGTAGATGTTGTTCAGGTAGCCGTCGTGCTGGTTGTACAAAAACGCGACCCGGCCGGCGACGGTTTCCGAAAACGGACCGCCGACTGCGCCCTCGAGCAGGATCTGATCGGCGTCGGCGTTGGAATCGAAGGAGCCGTAGGTCACGTCCAGAAAGCCGTCGACCCGGTCGAAGGTCGGTTTGCGGCTGATGTAGTGAACCAGCCCGCCGGTCGCGTTGCGTCCGAACAGCGTGCCTTGCGGACCTTTGAGGATTTCCACCCGGTCGATGTCGAACACCGCAAAGGTCTGGGCCTGAGCGACCGCCAGGTAGCCCTCGTCGAGATAGACCGCGTTGGGCGCCTCGACGATGTCGTTGAAGTCGTTTTGGGTGACGCCGCGAATGGTGAACTGGGTGTTTTGACCGGCCAGGTTGCCGCTGATGTGCACGCCCGGGGTGAACGCCGCGATATCGAAGCTCTGCTCGACCCCCAACGCCTCCATCTGCGCGCCGGTGAACGCGCTGATCGCGATCCCGACGTCCTGCACGTCCTGCTGCCGCTTCTGGGCCGTGACGGTGACTTCCTCGAGGACGTTTTGGGCCGGCGCCGCGCCGGCAGCCGTCAGTAGAAGAACACCGATGAAGACAATCGCGTACCGGTTGCGCGGTATATCCATGACTTTCCCCTCTGTGTTGCCGGTTATGCCGCGGGCTGTGCGCCTGCGCTGGCGTGAGGACTCGGAACCGAACGCCAGCGCTGGCGGCTTTGCGAGCGAATCACAGGGCGCGCCGCGTCCTGTCATGCCGCGGCCAGGTATTTTAAGCCTAAAATATCACTCGCGCTGAATCGATTCAACGGGCGGGGCGGAGTCAGGACAGCTGCGCGCGGGCGCGATCGATCCAGTGTTTTTCCTTGCGGCGGTAGTAGCGTGGCGCGCGCCGAGCGCGCAACAGGGTCTGCTCGAACTGCGCGCGGGCCTCGTCGCTACGGCCCAGCGACTCCAGCAGAAGGCCGTAGCGAACCCGCGCTTCCTCGCCCGGAAAGGCGGTGCTGAGCGCCGCGTACTCGGCCAGCGCCTGTTCCTTGTCCCCCAGTTTCTCCAGCACCTTGGCGTACAGCAGATGGCCATCGCTGGATCGAAACTCCGGATTGGCGGTCTTCAGCCGGTCGAGGGTCGCCCGGGCCGCGTCCGCGGCCTGGTCGTCGAATTGCACCCGCGCCAGTTTCAACAGGATGTGAGGATCGTTGGCGAACGGGCCGCTCAGGCACGTCTGGTACAGCTCGGCGGCGTCGGCGAGGCGACCGGCCTGGTGGCATTCGTCGGCCAGCGCCAGGCGGTTGTCGATGTTGTCCGAAAGGGCGAGCTGGTCCTTGAGGCGCCGCAATTCGCGCTCGGGATCGACCGCCTTGAGCAGACGATTGCCGGCGCGGTTCACGCCCCTGGAAGTTCGCAGCTCCGGGAGGATCTGGGTCACGATGTAGACCGCGCATCCGAGCAGCGGGATGAAAACGATGATGAAAATCCAGTAGTACTCGCGGCCGCTGCGGACCACGTGGATGGCGCATCCGATTTGCAGAATCAGTGTCAGAATCGCGAGCGGGGGCATCAGCGCGCTACCGGTCCTCGATTCGCCTCAAGCGTCCGCTTCACGTGGAGTCTCCGACATCGTCGAATCGCACTCGGTGTTTCCGATTCTCTGCTCTACCCGTCGCAGCAGGCCTCTGAGCAGCGACACCTCGGCGGCGCGCAGGTCGCTGCGGTTGCCCAGGGCCCGAAACTTCAGCAGCAGATGCTCCGGGTCGCGGCGCGGAAAATCCAGTGCCTCGAGCACTTGTCTCAGGTGCCGATACAGACGCTCTCGATCCTCGGTGCTGGCAAGCGGCGCGGCCTCGCTAGGCTCGGCCGAATCGAGTGCCGAGCGAATCGCATAAGCGTACACCTGGACCGCATGCGACAAATTGAGGCTCCGGGCCCCGGCTCCGGTCGGGATCGCGCTGCGATATTGGCAGCGATAAAGCTCGGCGCTTTTGAGGCCGCTGTTCTCCGGCCCGAACACCAGCGCCGCCTCCGCGACCCCCGCGCAGCTCAGAACCCGCTCGGCGGCCGAGTTCGGGCTCAACAGCGGCCAATCCTGACTGCGCTCCCGGGCTGAGGTCGCGATGGTCAGAGCGCAATCGCCGATGGCTCGATCGAGTTCGTCGACGACCCGAGCCGATGCCAACAGGTCTCGGGCCTCCGCGGCCAGGATCTCGGCCTCGGGATCGGGGAAGCGCTCAGGGCTAACCAGCCAAAGCTGGCTTAGACCCATGGTCTTGATGGCACGCGCGGCGGCGCCGATGTTGCCCGGATGGCGCGGCCGGACGAGCACGACACGAATGCGCTCGAGCGCGGGGGGGTCGGCAACCGTCGGGGAGCCGGGCGTGCTCATGGCCTGATTCTGCCCGCTGGGCGGGCTCGTGTCACTCGTCCGGGTTAGGCATCGGCACCTCCGGCCGGGCCGCCGATTTGGTTCCCGGGCGTGGATCGATGCCGGGAGAATGATAGGTGAATACCACCGACAGCTTCAGCTCGTCGGTCGTGTTTCGGGTAGCGCTGTGAAACAACGCGGCGTGGAAGAAAAGCACGTCGCCGGGGTCGAGCTCAACCGCCACGGCCGTCTCGATCGCGGGCTTGTTGTCGGGATGCTCGGGGTTTAAGAACAAATCCGTATCGAGACGCTCCGAGCCCACCTGCCAGCGGTGCGAGCCGGGAATCACGCGCAGGCCCCCGTTCGCCGGGAACTCGGGCCCGAGAGCCAGCCAGGTGTTGACCAGATCCCGGCCGCTGAAGGACCAGTAGCGGACGTCCTGGTGCCAGCCGGTGTCGCTCGAGTGAAGCGGATGTTTGGTCATCACGCAATTGTGGTGCGCCTGGCTCAGCAGCAGGCAGCGAGAATTCAGAATTCGCGCAAGGCAACGCAGGGGCCGGGGATCGCGGGCCCATTCAGCCAACGCGCCGTCGCGAGCGTACGCATCGAGCAGCCTTCTCGGGGTCGAGCCGCCGGGGGCCTCGGTGCTGGCCGGCGCGCCCGGATACCCGACCTCGGATTCCAACTCCATCGGCGCCGGATCGCGGCTCAGTTCTTCGATCGCCTGATCCCGGATTGGCGCGATCCCGGCGGGCTCCAGCAGGCTCCGAACCACGACGTAGCCGTGCTTGCGAAAACGCTTCAGATCAACCGTCGATAGCGCGCAAGGGTGCATCGCGCCTATGTTGCGCTGGTCGTGGTCGATTTCAAGAGATCGAAAAAGGTTGTATCATACAACGAATTTATTGCTTATCGAAATTATTTGATCCTATGGCACAACAAATGATTCAGGATCTGCGTGCAGCCGGCCGCCAGCTCGTGCGCGAATTTCGGGCACTGGACGACCGCGGTTGCGTGCCGGGGCTGAGCTTTTCGGAATGCCACCTCCTGACCGAGTTGGAACTGCGCGGCCTGGCCACTCCGTCCGAGCTCGGCGAGGTGATGGTGCTCGAGAAGTCGACCGTGAGCCGGCTTGCCAAGCGCCTGATCGGGCGCGGCCTTGTCGAACGCGCGCCGGCGCGCGGCGACCGCCGGCGGCGGCCGCTGCGCCTAACCGCCGAGGGCGCCAGCCGGGTCGCGGACATTCACGATGTCGCGGGCGACCAGGTGCGCCAGGCGTTGAGTTTCGTGGGACCACAGGAACAGGCGCAGATGCTCGCCGGCGTCGAACGCTACGCCAAGGCGCTACGCTATGCGCGCCTGTCGGGGGATCTGAAAATCCGCCCGCTGCGCGCCGAGGACAATCCGGCGGTCGCCGGCCTGATTCGCGACGTGATGACCGAGTTCGGCGCGGTCGGCAGCGGTTATTCGATCGAAGATGCCGAGGTTGCCGACATGTTCGGCTCGTATCGCCAGCCGGGCGCCGCCTATTTTGTCGTAACCCGAGGCGAAGAAATCCTCGGTGGCGGCGGCGTGGGACCGCTGCCGGAGGCCGACGAGACGACCTGCGAACTCAAGAAGATGTACTTTCGGCCCGAACTGCGGGGCACCGGCATGGGCCTGCGACTGCTGCGTCACTGCCTGCACAGTGCCCGCCTGCTGGGCTACCGGGATTGCTACCTGGAAACCCTGGACGCGATGCACGCGGCGCGCCGCCTGTACCGCAAGTTCGGATTTGAAGATCTCGACGGGCCGCGCGGCAACACCGGTCATTTCAAGTGCAATCGCTGGATGCTCAAGCGACTCTAGCGCGACTCCCTCTAACAGCCGGTTTCGTCCCGTCGCGGGAAATTAACGCAAAGACGCCAAGGCGCAAAGAATCCTCGCGAACACTGGACTTAAGCTCAAGGGCGATTCACCGGGCGGATGGATTGCAGGTCGTTCTCTCTTACCTGATCGACTTTGCGTCTTTGCGTTCCTTACCTATTCCTAGCGGCGGTCAGCCGTAGACGATGCCCGGGAGCCAGGTCACCAGCGCCGGAAACGCCGCCACCAGCCCCAGCAGCAGGAGCTGAATCAGGATGAACGGGATCACGCCGCGATAGATCTGGCCGGTGGCTACGGTATCGGCGGCGACCCCTCGCAGGTAGAACAACGCGAAACCGAACGGCGGGGTCAGGAACGAGGTCTGCAGATTGATCGCGATCAGGATACCCAGCCAGACCGGGTCGATGCCCATGGCCAGCAGCACCGGGCCGACAATCGGCACGACGACGAACGTGATCTCGATGAAATCGAGCACGAAGCCGAGCACGAACATCAGCGCCATCACCGACAGCAGCGCGCCGGCCTGCCCGCCCGGCAGCGAGTTCAGCAGCTCGTGCACCGCCACGTCCCCGCCGACACCGCGGAACACCGCCGAGAACACCGCGGCGCCGACCAAGATCATGAACACCATCGACGTGATCTGGACCGTGCCGCGGGTGATCTCGATCAGCGTCTTCAGTTTGAGCCCGCGCTGCGCGAGGCCCAGCAGCAGCGCGCCGATGGCCCCGACCCCGGCCGCCTCGGTCGGCGTCGCCAGCCCGGTCATGATCGACCCCAGCACCGCCACGATCAGCGCCAGCGGCGGAAACAGCGCTCCGAGCACGCGCCCGAGAGGCACTCGCTCGCGGCCGGCCCGCGGCGGCACCCGATCCGGTTTTGTGAGCGCGACCGTAACGATGTAGGCCACGTAGGCCAGCACCAGCAGCAACCCGGGTATCAACGCGCCGATGAACAGATCGCCGACCGACACGGTGCGCGCGGAAAAAATACCCAGATCGTTCTGGGCCTGCTGGTAGGCGCTCGAGATCACGTCGCCGAGCAGCACCAGCACGATCGACGGCGGGATGATCTGGCCCAGCGTGCCGGCGGCGCAAATGCT
>JBFGYD010000090.1:0-7583 GCA_041587615.1 Lysobacterales bacterium | reverse complement strand
GACCAGCCAGCGCGTCCCGGCATTCCTCGATTCATCCTCACTGCGATGCATCCGCCGCACCTCGGCGGGCTGCGGCCCGCCCCGGCCCCGACGACCGGCGACCATGGAACGCGGGTCCAGCGCCGCGCGGACGCGATCGACGCCCAGCGGCAGCTCCGCGCCGGTGGCGTCCCGATAGACGCCTCGTAACTCCTGGTCGCTCAGCTCCGCGGGCCGTTTGCCGGCCGCGCGACCGCGACGAGTCAGCTCCGAGGCATAGTGGTGCGCAACCCGGAACGGCACATCGGCCTCCCGCAGCAGCGTATCGGCGACCTCGGTCATGGTCGAGTAGCCACGGTTCAGCTCGTCCAGCGCACGCGCGGCATCGACTCGGATCAGTCCTACGAGCTCGGCGTAAGCCCGGTACATTGCGATCGCGTCGGCGGCCAGGTCCAACGACGGCCGCAACCGCCGGTAATCGTTCATCCCGGTGTTCGTGTTGTGGGCGTTCAGCGAGATCGCGTGCGCCGCGCCCAATACGTCCGTCGCGCGGCTGCGCAACCGGTCCAGCGGTCGGGGATTGCGCTTCTGCGGCATGATGCTGCTGACGTCGGTGGCTGAATCGTCGAGCAGGATCCACGGTGCCGGATCACGATACTGCGCGTGGATGTCCTGGGTGAACTGACCGATTGGAATCGCCGACAGCGCCAGCACGCTGGCGAATTCGAGCTTGAAATCCGCCGACGAGATCAGGTTGGCGTCATAGGAGTTCTCGACGATACCGTCGAAACCCAGCAGCACTGCCAGCCGCTCCCGGTCGATGGGGAACCCGGAGGTGCCCAGCGCCGCGGCCCCGAGCGGGCTCAGATTCAGCCGCCGATACGCCTCTCCCAGGCGCTCCGCGTCGCGCGCCAGCGCGGCTGAAAATGCCAACAGGTAGTGACCCAGCGAAACCGGCTGGGCCGGAACGCCGTGGGTGTAGGCCGGGACGACGGTCTCCACGTGCCGTTGCGCCAGGTCCAACAGCGCACCCCGGGCGCTCAGCAGCGCATCGTAGGTATCGAGCAGGGCCGCGCGCAGCAGCATGCGCCGAACCGTGCCGTGCAGGTCCTGGCGGCTGCGCCCGGTGTGCAGGCGCGACGCTTCCGGGCCGGCGATCTCGATCAGGCGTGCCTCGAAGTCGAGATAGTTGGATGAGCGCGCCGCATCCGGCCGGCCCTGCTCGTCGATGACCTGAACGATTGCTCGCGCGATTGCCGGCGTCAGCGGCGTCGGCAGCAGGCCCGTCTCGGCGAGCATCACCAGGGACGCCTTGTTGGCCTTTCCCAAGTGGCAGAAGAAGTCACAGCCGTTCGGCGCCGCCGCGGCCCGGTTGACACATAACGCCGTGGCGAACAACAGCGCCCAGGCCGTGAGGTGCAAGTGGGTCTGTCGCGTCCGCGACGCGTTCCTGACCGGCATCATCGGAGTCCCCGAAGCTTGAAACAGGCACGCAGAATACTCGATCGATACTCCGGCGGCCTTATGGGTCCGGAAAAAAACCGCGCCGGGAGTCCCGGCGCGGCGTCCACAATTTCGCGCGTAGCGCGTGCTTCAGAAGTCGGGCTTGTCGTCGTATTCGAGGCCCTTCTTTGCGGCCTGTTCTTTGACGGTGGCGTAGATCTGGTAGTCCAGCGACGCCTCGGCACCTTCTTCGGCCGTGATTTTCTCGTCGACGAAGGCCTGGCGCTGCTGGATCAGCTCGCCGATCTGAGACTTCAGTTCGGCGCGCCTGGCGGCGTTCTGCTGCAATAGACTCTCCCGCTCGGCCGGAGACATCGCTTGCATCGGTTCGGGCAGTTGATCGGCTTCGATTTCGTCCAGGTCGACGCGACCGGCCGCCACGTCCTCGATCAGTTCACCCTCGCCGAGCAGGTTGTCGGCCCCACTCGCCGACGCGTTGAACGTCGCTCGTTTGGCTCGCGATGCCGGTGAGGCCACCGCGTGCAGCTTGCTGGTCGCCTCGACCTTGCGCTGCTGACGAGCGCGCTCTTCGACGTTTCCGTAATACATTCGCGTGGCATCGAGCTCGGCCGACAGGCTCGCGATGCGTTCGTCGAACGGGCTGGCCACCGCGATCGAGCCTCCGTTTTGCTCAACCTGGAAATACCTTCCGTCGGCGAGCTGAGCGATGCGCTGCCACTGGGTCAGCGTGTTCGGATCACCGCCGCATTGGATCGTGTTGACCACGATGCCCTTGGCCGAGGCGGCGGCGAGCGTTTGCGGATACGGAACGTCGTCCGGATAGTCCATGTGCGGCGGCGCGTCGCCGACTAAGAAGACGACCCGGTAGGCGTCCGGGTCCTGGCTCCAGGAAATCGAATGGACCGCATCGTAGATCGCGCGATTGACGCTTTCCGGTCCGTCGCCGCCGCCCTGGGCCTGAAAATCCACCAGGGTCGCATACATCGAATCCAGATCGCTCGACAGATCAACGACCCGGGTCACGTAGGCGTCGCCTCGGTCGCGGTAGGCTACCAGCCCCATGCGAATTTCCGGCGCCGGCTGCGCGTTGGCCATGCTGGTCGCGATCGACCAGATGTTGTCCTTGGCCGCCTGGATCAGACCGCCCATGCTGCCGGTGGTGTCGAGCACGAAGACGACCTCGATCCTGGGGCGCTCGTTGACCAGCGGATGGGGCGGCGGAATCACGGCCGCCGGCCGGGTGATGGCGCCGCTGGAGGGCTGCCAAGGATAAAAGGCCACGGCCGCTGCGGTCAGCGCGAACAGGCCCAGTGCAATGATCTTGACTTTCATCGGTTTGACTCCTTTTCGGTAAACACTACTCAGCCGCGTAGATGCGCTTCAGCGCCGCCTCGGCTGCCCGCCGCGCGCGGTCAAATGGCTCCTCGCCGGCGTGCTCCCGACGGTCCTTGCGAGCGCGCACGGACACGGGGATGGCGCTGGACAGCGCCTGCACCAGGAAGAAGCACCACAGCGCCAGGAACAGGCTGCCGGTGTGGGTCATCGTCCCGACCGCTGCCACCGCGCTGGCAGCGCACAGCCCCAGGTCCAGCACTGCCGAAACGAAGCTGGAGTAGAGGTAAAGCGACCGGATCAGCCACACCATCCCCACGTGGACCAGCGCGTAAACCGCCAGCGGCGGGGCCAGCAGCCAGGCAAGGCCCGAGACCAGCAGCCACAGCGCCACGGTCACGACCCGGCCCACTCGAGTCCGGCTGCGCGAAATCAGATACAAAACGTAGGCCAGTGCCAGCAGCGCGATCAGCGCCCGCAGGCCGGTGGCGGCGCCGAGGGTCGGCGCGAGGGTCGCAAATAGAGCGCTACCGAACAGGCTCAACACCAGGGCGACCAGCGCTCCCTGCAGAAAGGAAGGACGTTTCATGATCGCGCCCTCCGCTTCTTTTCGGCCAGGAACGCGACCTCGACTTCCTCGTCGCCGACCGGAAAGGCCGCGGCGGTCCAGTCATCGTCCTCGCCGGCTTGGGCCTGTCCCTCGGCGCTTAGCGCGTCGGCTTTCTGGCGCAGTCCGTCCAGGCGCGAGCGGTTTTCCTCGAGCGTGGCGCGCTGCGCGGCCAGCTTGCTGGCGACGCCCTGGCGCCGTTGGGCTAGGATTTTGCCCAGGCGCTCGGCTTCGAGCTTGCGCTTGACCCAGGCGCGGGCAAGGTCTTCCTTGCCGGACTCGAAGCACAAATCGAGCTTGTCGCCGATGTCGACCAGCGAACGCTCGATCTGGCCCTCACGTGCAATCAACTGTTGGTCCTCGGCTTGCAGGTACTTGACGCGTTGCTCGCCCCTGACGAGTTCTTCTTCCATCTCCCGCAGCGCTTGCCTTAGCAGTGCCTCGGGTTCCTCGATGCGATCCAGCACCGCGTGCATGTCCGCGGTAAACAGCCTGGATATTCGGTTGACTAAGGCCATGACGCCGTCCTCCTGTTGGTTGACTCGATCGTCGCGATCCAGTCTATTGAGGGCTCGGTCGAGGGTGTAGACAGCGGTTAGTAAAAGCAGCCCCCCGGTGTTTACCAAAGATTTACCTGCCGCCGCGGGACGGCTGCTACGATCGGTTTGTCATGAGCAGGAAGCTGAAAATACTGATCGTCGAAGACGAAGAGGCGATTGCCGCCGGGCTGACCGACGTGTTCGTCTATCACGGCTTCGAAGTCGAGTCGGCCGGCGACGGCGATCGCGGGCTGATTTTGGCCGCCAGCGGCCGTTTCGACCTGATCCTGCTGGACGTGATGCTGCCGGGCCGGAACGGCTTCGAGATCTGCGACGAGATCCGGCGCTCCGATCCGGACCAGCCAATCATCATGCTGACGGCCAAAACCGCCGACGAGGACATCATCCGCGGTTTGAGCCTGGGCGCGGATGACTACGTGTCCAAGCCGTTTTCTGTGGCCCAGCTCGTGCTCCGCGTGCAGGCGGTGCTGCGCCGGTCGCGCGTTGTCGTCGACCAGGCGAACCGGATCGAACTCGGCACCGACGTCTGCATCGACACGCTCAATCTGAGCGGTGCGCGGGGCGACCAGGCGCTGAGTTTTACCCGCCGCGAGGTCGAGCTGCTGGAATACCTGGCCGCGCACGCGGAACGCCCGGTGCCGCGCGAGGAGCTGCTGGCCAAGGTCTGGGGATACGGCAAGAACCTGGGGATCGAGACCCGCACCGTGGACATACACATCGCCAAACTGCGGCGTAAGATCGAGGGCGATCCGAAGGACCCGCGGCACCTGATCACCGTGCGCGGCGCCGGCTACCGGTTGCTCGTCGAGCCATGAAATCGCTCTATCGCGGCCTCGACAAGGTCAAGCTGCGCGCGCTGTTGGCGCTGTTCTTTCTCGCGCTGGCGGTGCCGGCCGCGATCCTGATCGGGCAGGCGTACAGCCAGCTCAAGTGGGAAGCCGTGCATCGTCATCGAGAGCTGGCCGCCGAGCTTGCCAATCGGATCGACAGCGACATCGCAACCCTGATCGACGCCGAGGAATCCCGCTCGTTTGCCGACTATTCCTTTCTGGTCGTCAGCGGCAGCGCGGCGAGCAACTTTCTACAGCGCTCGCCGCTGTCGGCGTACCCTGTCGGCAGCGCGTTCCCGGGACTTGTCGGCTACTTTCAGGTCGATGCCGAAGGCCGATTCAGCACCCCGCTGGTTCCCGATGATTCGCAGTTTCCGCAAAAATTCGGTATCTCCCAGGGCGAGTATGAACAGCGGCAGGCGCTGAACAACCAAATCCGTCAGGTGCTCGCTGACAACCGCCTGGTCGGGACGCGGAGTGCGCTCGGGCAGGCGGCGGTGACTACGCCGCCGGCGCTCGAGGAAGCGCTGGCCAACGCCGCCGGATCCGTCTCGTCTCCCCAGGTCCATGCCCGCGAGGAGCAGGCGCCTGAAACCGCCGTTCGAAGCGACAAGATCGCGCTCGAGACCAGCACCAGCCAGATGGCGTTCGACCGTCTGGAGCAGTCAGCCGACGAGCAGCTACAGGCCAAGGCAGAGGGCGCCGGTTCGCTCGGCCGGGTCGAAGATCTGGAGCTGGATCAGAGCTACCGGGACCGGAACCTCGCGAAGGAACGACGGCAGCGCCCGGCCGAGCGCGAGACTGAGCGCACCCCGGCGCGAAGCAAGCGAAAGGAGCAGATCTATCTGCCCGATTCCAAGGCCGCCGCCGCGGAGCCGCTGGCGGAAATTGCGGCCGAACAATTCGACGTGCCGATCCTCGCCTTCGAGGGCGAGATCGACCCGTTCGCGTTCAGCCTGCTCGACAGTGGCCACCTGGTGCTGTTTCGAAAAGTCTGGCGGCAGGGACAGCGCTACATCCAGGGATTACTGATCGACCGCGAACCGTTTTTCCAGGGCCTGATCGGGTCGGCTTATCGAGAGACCTCGCTGGCGCAAATGAGTGATCTGATCGTAGCCTACCAGGGCGAGGTTATGGAAGCGTTCAGGGCCAGCGGCGGAGCCGCTTACGGTGCCGGCGCGGACCTGGCCGGCACCGTGCTTTATCAGAGCGCGCTGTCGGCACCGCTGAGCACGGTCGAGCTGATCTTTACCGTAACCCGACTGCCGTCCGGGCCCGGCGCCGCCGTTATCAACTGGGTCGCGGTGATTCTGGGCGCGGTCCTGGTCGGCGGTTGTCTGCTGCTTTACCGCCTCGGGGTCGGTCAGATCGAGTTGGCACGCCAGCAGCAGGACTTCGTGTCGGCGGTCAGCCACGAACTGAAGACGCCGCTGACGTCGATCCGGATGTACGGCGAGATGCTGCGCGAGGGCTGGGCCGACGAGGGCAAGAAGCGCACCTACTACGAATACATCTACGCCGAGAGCGAGCGGCTATCGCGCCTGATCGCCAACGTGCTGCAGCTCGCGCGGATGACCCGCAATGAGACCGAGCCGGATTTGAAACCTGTTACTGTGGCCGAAGCGCTCGACCTGGTGCGTTCCAAAGTCGCCTCCCCGGTCGAGCGAGCCGGCTTCGAGCTGAAGGTCGAGTGCACCCAGAATGCCGGTGCTCGAACCCTGGAAATCGACGCCGACGGATTGGTGCAGGTGTTTATCAACCTGATCGATAACGCGCTTAAGTTTGCCGCCGCTGCCGAGTGCAAGACCATCGAGCTGAGGGTTACCGAACGCCGCGGCGACCGGATTGCGTTTGGCGTGCGCGATTACGGCCCCGGCGTGCCCAAGGGCCAGCTCAAGAAAATCTTTCGCCTGTTCTATCGCTCTGAAAATGAGCTGACGCGGGAGACGGTGGGCACCGGCATCGGCCTGGCCCTGGTCAATCAACTCGTGCAGTCGATGGGGGGAGAAGTCGATGCGCGCAACCGCGATCCGGGCGTCGAGTTCCAGGTGTTGTTGCCGGCGCATCCGGCGAACGCCGAACTGGTTGGCGAGCCGAACGAACGCTCCGCATAGCAGTCTCAACGATTCGGACCTTAGCGGCCCTTGTGCAAGCGGGCGACCAATTTCCTCGGGTTATCCGGGGTTACGACGACGGTCCTGTCACCGAACTTGAGCACCACGGCGAGCTTGGGATCGGTCGCGAAGGCGCGATAAGGTCCGAGCTTCTTGTTTCTAAACCGCCCGGCAAAACAAAACAGTCCGCCGTTGCCAAAAGTCCGCAGGGATCGCCTCATCGCTTCCGGATTGATCTCGGCCGCCTGCAGGCCGTCCAGACTTACCCGTGAGCGCCACAGCAGACGTAGAACCGACAGTTCATCGCCGCTCAGTTCGTATCCCCGAATCATGAATAAAAGCGAAATAATCAGCACCGACAGCGGCATAACCACCATTGCCAGCGTCCATAGCGGCGTTTCGATCGGGGTCGCCACGAGCCCGATAGTCGCCACGCCGCCTAAAATAGCCACTCCGAAGACCGTCATCAGCTTGAGCGACAACGCCCAGGGTGCTCCGAACCTTACGCTGGATGTCACGACTTTTA
Organism: Lysobacterales bacterium; assembly: GCA_041587615.1. GTDB lineage: Bacteria > Pseudomonadota > Gammaproteobacteria > Xanthomonadales > SZUA-38 > JBFGYD01. Next base: position 171 of record JBFGYD010000090.1, on the reverse strand, counting down.
CCCTCCCTGCAAAAAAAAGGGGCCAGGTTCATTTTTTCGATACGACGCCGCCGGCCGCCTAAGAAAGGGGCCAGGTTCATTTGCGAGACTGCGCTTGTCGAGCCGGATGCCAGATGCCAGAGTGGGTCTGAACAATTTGGGGGCGAAAATGAACCTGGCCCCTTTTTTGGG
>JBFGYD010000089.1:0-7594 GCA_041587615.1 Lysobacterales bacterium | reverse complement strand
TCCACATCGCCCGGCCGATCCCGCGCCCGGCGGCCGCGACGATGTTCTGATAGAACTCGTCGAACCAGTACTTCTTGTCCAGCGTGCGATAGGCGGGCTTCAGAGCGTCCCGGATTCGATCGGCCAGGCCCGGGTTGAACAGATAGATGTAGGTCGCGCCCGCGGCGCCGGCCAGCGCCAGCCACACCGGCAGCACGACAAACCCGTGCAGCGCGAAGGCCGCCGCGCCGTGCCATTCACCGCGCAGGTGGGCCAGGCTGTCGTGGCCGGGCAGAACCCGAATCGCGTCGCCGAAGAACCCGCCGAACAAAAGCGGCTCCGCCGCCCACCAGCCGACCACGACCGAGGGGATCGCCAGCAGCACCAGGGGTACGGTCACCACCCACGGCGATTCGTGGGCATGCTCGCGCGCCTCGTCGTCCATCCGCGGCGCGCCGTGGAAGGTCAGGAACATCAGACGGAAGCTGTAAAGCGCGGTCACCAACACCCCGGCGACCAGCAGCAGCTCGGCGAAACCCGCGCCGGCGCGCTCGATGTGGCCGACCGCCGAGATGATCGCGTCCTTGGAGTAATAGCCCGAAAAACCGGGGAAGCCAATCAGCGCGAGGGTCCCGATCCACGCGGTGAAAAAGGTCACCGGCATGATTTTTTTCAGCCCCCCCATGTGGCGCATGTCCTGCTGGTGGTGCAACGCGATGATCACCGAGCCCGCGGCCAGGAACAAAAGCGCCTTGAAAAACGCGTGGGTCATCAGGTGGAAAATCGCCGCCGAATACGCCGAGGCGCCGAGCGCGGCGGTCATGTAACCAAGCTGCGACAGGGTCGAGTAGGCCACCACCCGCTTGATGTCGTTTTGCACCAGCCCGATCAGACCCATGAAAAACGCGGTAATGGCGCCGATGACCAGCACGAAACTGAGCGCGGCTTCCGACAGCTCGAACAGCGGCGACATCCGCGCCACCATGAAGATGCCGGCGGTCACCATCGTGGCCGCGTGGATCAGGGCCGAGATCGGGGTCGGGCCCTCCATCGAATCGGGCAGCCACACGTGCAGCGGGGCCTGTGCCGACTTGCCCATCGCGCCGATGAACAGCAGGATGCAGATCACGGTCATCAGGTTCCAGGGTCGGCCCTCGATCAGCTCGATCTGAACCGTGGCCTGTTCCGGCGCGGCGGCAAAGACCTGGGCGTAGTCCAGGCTGCCGAAGTAAAAGAGCACGGAGGCGATGCCGAGCAGGAAGCCGAAATCGCCGACCCGGTTGACCAGGAAAGCCGTCAGGTTAGCAAAGATCGCCGATTCGCGCTTGTACCAAAACCCGATCAGCAGATACGAGACCAGGCCAACCGCTTCCCAGCCGAAAAAAAGCTGCAGGAAGTTGTTTGCCATCACCAGCATCAGCATCGAAAACGTGAACAGCGAGATATAGCTGAAAAAGCGCTGGTATCCCGGGTCGTCCCGCATGTAGCCGATCGTGTAAACGTGCACCATCAGCGACACGAACGAGACCACCGCCATCATCAGCACGCTCAGCTTGTCGACCAGAAAGCCGATCTCGAACGTGATTCCGCCGGAAGTCATCCAGGTATAGACCGAGGCGTTGTAGACCTCGCGGCCGGCGTACAGAAATCCGTACAGCGCCTCGCACGACAGCGCGGTCGACACCGCCACCGCGGCGATCGTGATCCAGTGCGCCCCGGCGCGCCCGATCATGCGCCCGAACAGGCCGGCCACGATGGCCCCGAACAACGGCGCCAGCACGATCGCGAGGTATTGGTTTGCGGGGTTCATAGCGCGCTAGCCGCCGGCATCGATCAGCCCTTGAGTGTGTCGATTTCTTCGACGTTGATCGTCGAGCGGTTACGAAACAGCACGACCAGGATGGCCAGCCCGATCGCCGCTTCGGCAGCCGCCACGGTAAGGATGAAAAACACGAACACCTGGCCGTCGGTACTGCCCAGGTAGCGGGAAAAAGCAACGAAATTCATGTTGACCGCCAGCAGCATCAGCTCGATGGCCATCAGCAGGATCAGCACGTTCTTGCGGTTCAAGAACACGCCGGCGACGCTGATGCAAAACAGCACCGCCCCCAGGATCAGAAAATGGGTCAATCCGATCATGACAGCGGGTCCTTGCTCTCGGACGGCATCGACACGACGCGCAGCCGATCTTCCTTGCGCACCTGAACCTGGCGTCCGGGCTGCTGATAGCGGGTGGCCGGGCGTCGCCTGAGCGTCAGCGCGATCGCGGCCACGATCGCCACCAGCAGGATCACCGCGGCCACCTCGAACGGATAGATGTAGTCGGTGTACAAAAGTCCGCCCAGCTCCTTGGTGTTGCTGTAGCCCAGCGGGTGCGGCGGCGGCTGCGGAAAGCGCTCGAAGCCGAAGCGCTCTGCTCCGAGAACCAGCAGCATCTCGATCAGCATGACCAGCGCCACGCCGATGCCGACCGGCAGGTAGCGCGCGAAGCCCTCCTTCAGCGACTCGACGTTAACATCAAGCATCATCACGACGAACAGGAACAAGACCATCACCGCGCCGACGTAGACCAGCACCAGCACGATGGCCAGGAACTCCACCTCCAGCAGCAGCCAGATTGCGGCGCTGGTGAAAAAGCACAGCACCAGGAACAGCGCGGCGTAAACCGGGTTGCGCACCGCAATCACGGCCAGGGCCGAGGCCACCAGGATGGCGGCAAAAAAATAAAAGACGATCTGCTCGATCATCGGTACGCGGCGTCCTGCCGCCGGGCCTCCGCGATCTGCGCCTCGAAGCGGTCGCCGATTGCCAGCAGCTGGGATTTGGTGACGACGTTCTCGCCGCGGTTTTCGAAGTGAAACTCGTGGATGTCGGTCTCCACGATCGAATCCACCGGGCACGATTCCTCGCAGAACCCGCAGTAAATGCACTTGAACAGATCGATGTCATAGCGGGTCGTGCGGCGGGTCCCGTCTTCGCGCTTCTCCGAGTCGATCGTGATCGCCAGCGCGGGGCACACGGCCTCGCACAGCTTGCACGCGATGCAGCGCTCCTCGCCGTTGGGGTAGCGCCGCAGCGCGTGCAAACCCCGGAAGCGGGGAGACTTGGGCGTCTTTTCTTCCGGATAAAAAATCGTGAATTTAGGCCTGAAGAAATAGCCCAGGGTCAGCCGCAGACCTTTCAGCAACTCCAGCAGCGCCAGGCTTTTCAAGTAGCGGGTGACCGCGTTGTATCCTCTCATTTGCATCAGGGCCTCTCTGGTTCGTGCCTCATGGCGCCCACCACCACCACTGCTCGACCACGAACAGGGCCACCACCAGCAGCCACACGATCGTGATTGGGATGAACACCTTCCATCCGAGCCGCATGATCTGGTCGTAGCGGTAGCGCGGAAGGGTCGCCCGCAGCCACAGATAAACGAACAGGAACAGGCAGGTCTTGGCCAGGAACCAGCCGATGCCGTCCGGCACCCCGGGGATCGGCGACAGCCATCCGCCGAGGAACATGATCGCGGCGAGCGCCGAGATCATGATCATATTGGCGTACTCACCCAAGAAAAACAGCGCGAAGGCCGAGCCCGAATACTCGACGTGAAAGCCGGCCACGATCTCCGATTCGCCCTCGGCGACGTCGAACGGCGCGCGGTTGGTCTCCGCGACCCCGGACACGAAGTAAATGACGAACAGCGGCGCCAGCGGCCACATGAACCAGTTCCAGAAGCCGCCGGACTGGGCCAGCACGATCTCGCTCAGGTTCAGGCTGCCAGCGGCGATCAGCACCCCGACCAGCGCGAATCCCATCGCGATCTCGTAGGAGACGATTTGCGCCGCCGAGCGCATCGCGCCCAGGAATGCGTATTTCGAGTTCGACGCCCAGCCGGCGATGATGACGCCGTAGACCCCGAGCGAGGTCATCGCCAAAATATACAACAGCCCGGCGTCGAGATCGGCCAGCGCCAGGCCCTCGTCGAACGGGATCACCGCCCACGCCACCAGCGCCGGCGTCAGGGTCAGCAGCGGCGCCAAAATGAACAGGAACTTGTTGGCGTTGGTCGGGACGACGATTTCCTTCAGCAGCAGCTTGACCACGTCGGCAAACGGCTGCAGCAGGCCAAAGGGCCCGACCCGGTTGGGGCCGATGCGCACCTGCATCGCACCGATCACGCGGCGCTCGGCCAGGGTCAGAAACGCGACGCCCAGGATCAGCGGGATCGTGATCGCCAGGATCTTGGCGACGGTCCAGGCCAGGTAGATCAGCTCGTTCACGGCGTCAGCGGCTCCAACACGACGACCGTCGCCGCAACCAGCGCCGCGGTAGCGGGCGTGCCCGCCGGCACGCAGACGCAGCCCGGCGCGACGCTCGAATCGGCGTCAATCTCAACCTCGGCACTCAGCGCCTCGCCGCGCACGCGCGCCCGACCGGGGCTCACGCCGAAGCGCTCCAGATCTTGTGGATGAACGCGCACTACGCCGCGCTCTCCCAGCACCGTGTCCTGAAGCGGACGCGAGCGCCGCACCACCGGGTTGCAGGCGTAGATCGGCATTTCGACCGCGACCTCCAGGCCCTCGCCGTCGGTATCGGCCGGCGCGTGGCATTCCGTCACGCGGGCCGACTCGGGCGCGGCGGCGGCCAGCGCGGAGCCGATTTCCTCGCGGATCTGCTCGCCGCGGGTGTACCCAAAACCGGGCAGCTCCAGCACCGTGGCCAGAGCGCGCAGGACCTTCCAGCCGGGCCGCGCCTCGCCCGGTGGCGTACCGGCGGCGGCGCTCAACTGGGTCACTCCCTCGGCATTGGTCAGGCTGCCCTCGACCTCGGGCAGCACCGCCAGCGGCAGGATCAGATCGGCGTACCCGCGCACCGCCTCGCCGGCGAAGGCGCCGGCATAGATGACCGAATCGGCCTCCGCCAGGACCGAGTTCGCGGCGCTGCCGAGGCCGGAATCCAGTTCGGGCTCGAAGTCGTAAACCAGATAGACGCGTCGCGGCCGCTCCAGCATTTCGCGCGCGTTCAAACCGGGCGCGTCGTCGGCCGCCCCGCCGGGCATCCGGTGCGGCACCGCGCCGACGCTCCAGGCGCCGGCCCCGTTGGCGCCGGCCGGCATCTCCGCGAAATTGGCGCCGGTCGAGTCCGCGATCGCTCGCGCCAGCGCCCGCAGCACCGATCCCGATCGATGGTTCACGGCGCCCTCGCCCAGCAGCACCGTGGCCCGCTCGGCGCCGCTCAGCGCGGCCGCCACGGCCTGTTCCGCAGCCCCGGCATTGGCCGCCTTGACGAGCCGACCCAGTTCTCCCTTGGCGCTGATCTCGAGCGCCTTGGCAATCCCCGCCAGCGCGGTCGGCTGCGCCGCCGGCGGGGCGACGATTTCGGTTTCCAGGTCGAAGTGAAATTTGTATGCGCGCGGGTTCAGTGCGCAAATTCGCGCCCCGTTGCGCCACGCCTGGCGCAGCTTGTGACCGAGGATGGGGGCATCGTGGCGGACATTGGAGCCGATTAACAGCACCGCGTCGGCGGCGCCCAGTTCGGCGATCGGCGAACCCAGCCCGGGGCACAGCGGCGGGTCCTGACGGGCATCGAAATCGCGCTGCCGCAGCCGGTGGTCGATATTGTGGCAGTCCAGCGCGCGGGCCAGCTTCTGGGCCAGGTAAAGCTCCTCGTTGCTGGCGTTGGGGCTGAGCAGAAATCCAAGCTCCTCGGCCGGCGCCGAGCGCAGCGCCGCGGCAGCCGCGGCCAGCGCGTCGGCCCAGGAAACGTCCTCCCATTGACCGTCGCGCTTTATCTGCGGCCGGCTAGCGCGGTCGTCGGCGTAGAGGCCGTGAAAGCCCCAGCGGTCGCGGTCGGCCAGCCAGTTCTCGTTGACCGCTTCGTTATCACGCGGCACCGCGCGCAGGATACGCCCGCGGAGCTGATGCAGGTAAAGGTTGGAGCCGACGCAGTCGTGGTTGGCCACCGCCGCCCGGGCCCTCAGCTCCCAGGGACGGGCGGCGAACCGGAACGGCTTGTTGGTCAGCGCCCCGACCGGGCACACGTCGATGACGTTGCCGGACAGCTCCGAGTCGATCGAGCGGCCGATAAAGGTACTGATCATCATGGTCTCGCCGCGCCCCATGCCCCCCAGTTCGGTGGTGCCGGCGATCTCCTCGAGGAAGCGGACGCAGCGTGTGCAGTGGATGCAGCGGGTCATGTCGGTCGAGATCAGCGAGCCCAAGTCCTCGTCCTTGACGACCCGCTTGCGCTCGGTAAAGCGGGCCACCGAGCGGCCAAAGCCCATGGACAGGTCCTGCAGTTCGCATTCCCCGCCCTGGTCGCAGATCGGACAGTCCAGCGGATGGTTGATCAGCAGGAATTCCATGACGTTCTGCTGCGCCGACAGCGCCCGCTTGGACTGCGTGTAGACCTTCATCCCGTCCATCACCGGGGTGGCGCAGGCGGGCAGCGGCTTGGGCGCCTTTTCCACGTCTACCAGGCACATCCGGCAGTTGGCCGCGATCGACAGCTTTTCGTGATAGCAGAAGCGCGGGATCGTGATCCCGGCACGGTCGGCGGCCTGGATGATCATCGATCCCTTGGGCGCGCTCAGCTCCCGCCCGTCGATCTCTATCGTGACCGTGTCGGTGTCCGCCTTTGCGGTTTCGTTCATGCCGCGACTCCGGGGGCGGGACCATCGTCGACCAGCGATCGGCCGTGCTCGACGTAGTGCTCGAATTCGTGCCGGTAATGGCGCAGGAATCCCTGCACCGGCCAGGCCGCGGCCTCGCCGAAGGCACAGATGGTGTGGCCCTCGATCTGGCCGGCGGCCGATTTCAGCAGCTCGACGTCTTCGCTACGGCCGCGACCCTCGACGATCCGGGTCAGCACCCGGTACATCCAGCCGGTCCCTTCCCGGCAAGGGGTACACTGGCCGCAAGATTCTTGGTAATAAAACCTTGCGATCCGCCGGCAGGCTTTGACCATGCAGGTGGTCTCGTCCATCACGACCACTGCCCCGGACCCCAGTCCGGAACCGGCTTTCTGCAGACTGTCGAAGTCCATCGTGATCTCCAGCATGATCTCGGCCGGCAGCACCGGCATCGAAGAGCCGCCCGGGATCACGCCCTTGAGCTGGCGGCCGTCGCGCATGCCGCCGGCGGTCTCGAGCAAATCCTTGAACGGGGTGCCGAGCGGCACCTCGTAGTTGCCCGGCTTGGCCACGTGGCCGGATACGGAGAAGCACTTGGGCCCGCCGTTATTGGGCAGACCGATGTCCAGAAACCACTCGTCGCCGTTGCGCATGATCGCCGGCACCGAGGCAAAGGTTTCGGTGTTGTTGATGGTCGAGGGCTTGCCGTACAGGCCGTACACCGCCGGAAACGGGGGCTTGAAGCGCGGCATGCCCTTCTTGCCCTCGAGCGACTCCATCAGCGCGGTCTCCTCGCCGCAGATGTAGGCGCCCGCGCCGAGCACGTTGTAACAGTCGAAATCGACCCCGCTGCCGAGAATGTCGCGGCCGAGAAATCCGGCCTCGTAGGCCTCGGCCACCGCCTGTTCGATGCGCTCGAAAGGCTCGTGGTGAAACTCCCCGCGCAGGTAGTTGTAGCCGACCGTAGCGCCCATCGCGTAGCCGCCGATCGCCATTCCC
>JBFGYD010000088.1:0-7618 GCA_041587615.1 Lysobacterales bacterium | reverse complement strand
GTCGAGCCGATCGATCCGGCCGCTGCCGCCGCCGAGCGCGTCCAGGTTCGCCGCCAGCACCACCTCGCCCAGTTCACCGGCCGCGATCCGCCCGTTCAGACCCAGCGCGCGCCACGGGCCGGCCGCCGAAACCCCGACCGCGTCGAGTACGGCCCCGCCGTAACTGAGCCCAATTAGATCGAGTTCGAAATTCCTCAGGCTCCCGAGCGCGTCCGGACTGTCACCCGAAAAAGTGAGGGTCTGGACCTTGAAATCACGCCACGATAGCTCGCTGCCGCTGCCGCTGGTTTGCAGCGCGACCCCGTCCGCCCCGTCGCTCAGGCTCAAGCTGGACTCCAGCGCTCCGGCCGCGCCCGGCAGCAGTTCGCCGAGGTCGACGATCCGGAGCCTGGCTTCGCCCTCGCGCCGCTGTGCCCACTGGCCGCGGGCCTCTATACGGTTTCGTCCGAGAACAAGATCGGCGGCCACCGACTCGAGGCCGGCGTTGGACACGCGCGCGCTCGCCGTTCCGCTGACCGGGCGGGCGCGAAACGTACCGCCAACCGAATCGAGTTCCAGACTCGCCTCGATCACCCCACCGCCGGCCCGGCCGACGCTTGCTCCGCGCAGATCCAGCTTGGCCGGCCATTCGGGGAATACCGCGCCCGGGTCGAGCCCGGTGCCATCGAGATCGAAGCGCCAGCCGAGGCCGTCGTTCCAGGAAACGGCGCCCAACAGCCGGAGTTCCCCCGCCTCGCCGGTCGCCTCGAGCCGCAGTGGATCGATTCCGTGGCGATCGCCGCCGCCGTCAAACGTCAGTTCGACCGGGCCGCCGGGGGTTGCCAGCGTCGCGGTCCCGTCCAGGCGGGCCTCGGCGACGGTTCCGGCCACGTTCAGCGTCCCGCGGGCCGCCTCCAGATAGTCGGCTAGCGGCGGGTGCGCAGTATCGGCCATCCACTCCATGGCCACCTCAAAACTGGGCTCGGCGGCGAGCGTGAACGAACCGTTGAACTCGACCCACTGCGCGATGCCGGGAATCTCGAGCGTGCTCTCGCGCACCCGCAGGCGGCCCGCGAGCCAATCCAGCCGAACCGGCTCGGCGTGGACTTCGTAGCCGCCGGTGACCAGGTCGATGCTGAGGGTCGCCTCGCTCAGGGTACCGGTGCCGGTGGCGGTCAAACGCTCGACGCCGGGCAGGCGAGCCGCGGCTTGTGCCTGCCAGTGGAGCGCTTCCAGCGGCGTGGTGACCGTGGCGTCGACTCGCGCACTGAACGCCGGCGCTTCGGCGACGATCGTGAGCTTCGCCAGATCACCCTCCGAGCGCAGCTCGATCGCCTGCTCGTCACCGGCCGGCCTGAGACCGAGCAGCACGCGGTGGCGGTAGTCACGCCGAGTGTCGATCCGACCGGTGGCGCTCCAGTCCCCGCGCCGGTCGGTCGCGGCAATGTCGGCCGTCACTACTCCGGCTGCCAATTCGGCGTTCAGCTCGATTCCGGATAACTCGATCGGTTCGCCCGCGGCGCCGACGATGCGGAGGCGATCGACCTGGCCCCGGCGCAGGCGCACGACCCAGTCCGTGGAGATCGGCGCGGGCCCGGTTCCGGTGCCGCCGGCCGCAGCCCGCTCCGGCAGGCTCAGCTCGAGCCCGCTGGCGAACAGCTCGCTCAGCTCCAGGGTCCCGTTCAGCAGCTTGAGTACACGCCAATCGAGCCGCAGCCGCGCTACCTCCAGGTCAAAATCCGGCGATTCCCAGATCAGACCTGTCAGCTCTAACGGACCCGCCAGGCGTCCGACGACGGTTTCCGTCCGCAGCGTTCCCGGTAGCTTGGCCCCGGCGACCCGAAGCACGCTTCGCAGGCCGAAATTGGTGTAGAGCGCGACGTAGCCCACCAGCAGCAGGAGCAGGCCAAGCAGCGCCATGCCAACGAAGAACTTGCGTCTCACAGATCGGGCCCCACGACCAAATGCAGGCGGGGATTCGCGCCCGACTCGGTCATCGGAAACGCGAGATCGAGCCGCAGCAGCCCGATCGGAGTCGCGTACCGGATGCCGACGCCGGCGCCCGCCTCGATCTGACCGGCACCGCGGGAAAAAGCGTTACCGGCATCTACGAAAGCCGCCGCCCGCCAATTGCCGGAGATCGTCCGCTCGAACTCGGCGCTGCCGACCAGCAGGTGGCGACCGCCAATGACCTCACCGTTCTCGTCCTCCGGGCCCAGAGACTCGAAATCGTAACCGCGCACGCTGCGGTCGCCGCCGGCGAAATAGCGCAGGCTCGCCGGCAGCACGTCGAAATCGTCGGTCCAGGTCGCCGCCGCGCGAGCCCGCACCAGCAGCCGCTGCGCGCTCCCGAGCCGATAGATTTTCTTGGCCTCCAGATCGAGCTGCAGCAGCGAGGTCTCGGAGGCCAGCGCCTCCGCCGCCCCGCGCAGCGTGGCGCGCAGGACATAACCGGACTCGGGAATCAGGCGCTCCGCGCCCTTCTTGCGCGACAGACTCAGCGAGGGCATCACGAAGTTGCTGGTTTCGGTGTTGCCGGCAATGGTCGAGCGCTCGTTGAGCAGGCTGACGGTATCGACCCGGCGCCAGTTTCGCCATGGGCGCAGGCGGCTCAGACTGAGCCTGACCGAGGTGCTGTCGGCCGAGTCGGTGTCCTCGTCCAGCCAGGTCAAGGCGGCCTGGTAGAACGCCTCGGAGGAGCGCCGCTGGGGGATCGTGTATTCGGTTCCCACCAGACGCCGCTTCGTGCTGACCTCGGTGCGCACCGTGCCGCGGTGACCGCGCGCGTTCAGCCAGCGACGCAATACGTCGGCCTCGACGCCTGGTCCGGCGTCGGTGCCGTAGGACAGACCCGCGCGGTAGCGGTCGCGCGCGGCCGGGACGATTTCGACCTTGAGCGGCACCTCGACCCCCCCGTCCCGCTGCGGCAATATCTCGACCCGATCGAAATAGCCGCTATCCAGCAGGCGCTGAGTGAATATCAGCAGTTGGTCGCGGGAAAACGGTGCCCCGGTCTTGAACGGAACGAAACGACGCATGATCTCGTCGTTCAGCGGGCTGCCACTGAAGCTGACCGGCCCGAACTCGAATCGCTGTCCGAGTTCCCAGCTGAGTTCGATACTCGCGCGCGCGGCCTGCCGCTGCACCGCGACGCGGTGGACGACGGCGCGCGCGTCCAGATAGCCCAGGTTGGCCAGCGCGTCCTCGATCGCCCGTTTACCGGCCTCATAGCGCCCGTGGTTGAGCTGATCGCCCGGCGCCAGCGGGAATCGATCGGCCCCCACTCCCGGATCGGGAACCGGATTGCCGTCGCTGCGGTAGCCGATTTCGACCTCATCGATCACGGTCGGCGGACCGGGCTCGATTCGGATTCGGAAGCTGGTCCGCTCCCCTTTCTGGCGCAGCTCCGCATGGGTCGTGGGCTGGTAGTAGCCAAACGGCTCCAGCGCCTTGGCGACCTCGTCCGGGATCTTGTCCAGCAGGTAGGCGACTGTCTCAGCGGTGGGCTGATCCGCGTACCGGCCGGCGCTCAGGCTCGCGCGGAGCTGGGCTTCGATCTCCTTGGAAACGCCGGTGATGTTCAACGGCAGCGCCACCGCAAGCGGGGTGAAGCCCAACGCCGCCAGCAACGCGGCGAGGATCACCGGCAATCGGAGTCTAGGTTTCGACACGAGGTGGGGTGAGCCGAGCTAGAACCAGTGCTTTCGGTAAAAAATAAAAAGGATCGTGCCTGCTATCGTGGCCATGAAACCCAGCAGGATGAAATAGGAATATTTGAACGCCAGTTCCGGCATGGTCTCGAAGTTCATGCCGTAGATGCCGGCCATGAAACCCAGCGGCACGAACACCACGGTGACCATGGTCAGGACCTTCATGATCTGGTTCATCCGGTGCGAGGCCAGCGAGATGTAGCCGTCGATGAGGTCGCCGCACATGTCGTAAAAAGTCCCGCTGAGCGCGTTGAGCCGATCGACCGTGTCCTGCACGCCCTTGAGCGACCACTTCTCGGCCGCGTTCATGTTCGACCCATGCTCGTGGGCCATCAGCGCGAAGGCCTGCGTGTGATAGGCCAGAAAACGGCGCAGCCGCCGCAGGCGCATTTTGTAATTGGTCAGCTCGGCGAGGTGGGAATCGCTCGGCTGCTGGAACACCAGGTCGTCCACTTCCTCCAGCCTCGACTCCAGCCGCCGAACGATCGGCATGTAACGGTCAAACACGCGCTGGCAGACCGCCAAGCCCAGCTCGAGCGCGGTTTTCGGGATCGCGGTATCGAGCTGGGACATCACGTAATCGATGCTCTTGGACTCATCCCCGTGGCGCGTCAACAGCACCCGGTCGCGGATCATGAATCCGATCGGAATGGTGTTGAAGCCGATGTCGTCGCTGACCGCGTCCAGGCCCTTGAGCGACCAAACGCTCACCTCGGCATCGTGTCGGTCGAACAGCGGCTGAGAGTTGACGTCTTCGAAGTCGAAGCGCGCCGCCTGGGGGATGTCGTCGAACTTCCGCCAGAGCAGGCCGAACTCCTGCTCGTCGGCCGAATATAGATCGACCCAAAGCCAGCCCTCGGTCACTGGCAGACCCTCGATCAGTTCGGCTCCGCCGCGGGTGAGCCGGCCATCGCGGAAGCGGACCACGCGGATCACGTCTCGCCTCCCGGCCGGCCGTCGAGCAAGCGGATGCTGAGTGGTTCGCTCGCGAACAAATGGGTGTCTCGCTGCGGAAACGCGATTACGATTCCGGCCTCCCGGAACAGTGCGTCGATGCGAAAGCGCAGGTCGCTGCGAATCATTCGGATTTCGGTCTCCCTTGTCACTTGGGACCAGAAATAAAGGTCGAAGATCAGGGCGTTGTCGCCGAAATCTTCGAACACGACAAACGGCTTCGGTTCCTTAAGTATCCGCTCATCGGCTGCGGCGACCTGCAGCAACAAATCCCTGACCTTCTCGACCGGCGAACCGTAGGCGACGCCGACCCGCACCACGGTCCGGATGTCGCGATCGACCAGCGACCAGTTGGTGACCGTGCGTTCCAGCATCAGGCTGTTGGGCACCAGCAGGTGGGCCCCGTCGGTTCGGCGGATCTGCGTCGATCGGTTGGTGATCCGCTCGATCACCCCCTTGGTCTCGTCGACCTCGACGAAATCGCCGATTCTCACCGGCCGGCTGGACATCAGAATCCAGCCGCTGATGAAGTTGTTGATGATGTTCTGAGCCCCAAAGCCGAAGCCGATTGCGACCGCGCCGGACAGGAACGCGAACGCGGTCAGGGGAATCTGGAGCAGACTCAAGGTTGTGAGCGCGACGACCAGCAGAGCCACGTAAAACACGACGCGCTGCATCATCTGGGCCGCGTCGGGGGTCACCCTCGCCCCCTGCAGCCTGCGTCCCACGAAGCGCGCCAGCAGCGAGCTGAGCACGATCCCCAGCAACACGATCGCCGCCACGTAGGCCAGCTTGCCCACGGTCAGCGACGCGCCCCCGGCCAGGGTCATCAACTCGGTATTCCAGAACTCTTTCATTCGCTATTCCTTTGTGCAACGCTCCTCGGGCACCGCACGGGGCCGGAGGGCAGCCAATGTTAGCAGTCAATCCGATATAGGCAATCCACCGATGGCGATTAACCGAACCACGGCCCATGCGATCATACTGTGGCTCATGGCAGCCCTTCTCATCGCCGCCGGCGTCTTTCTGTCCCAGCAGGCGGTGCTCGATCGAAACTGGCTGGCCAGAGCCGGCTGTCTGATCGTCATCCTCGGTATTTGGTCGGGTGTGGGCGGCCTCATCGAGGTGCGGCTGGCCCGCAAGACGCTGGAAATCCGGCGCCGACTCTCGGCGGCGCGCAACCGCTACCGATACAGGCACAACCTGGAAGAGCGCGACCAGCGATTGACCGAACTCAATGAACGCTACGACAAACGCCTGGCCGCACACGCGGACCGACTTGGCTTTAGCTTCGGTCTGCTCGAGGGTTCGCTGCTGGTCCTCGGAACCCTCGTATGGGGCTTCGGAGATCTACTCAAGTTCATCATCGAATAGCCCCCTGGCCCCTTTATTCTTTACACTCAGCGGCCTTGCCGCTTGCGAGCCTCAGCAATGTCGAAGATTCGTTTGCTCTTAACTACCGCAATAGCCGCGCTCGCCCTCGTATTCGTGATCCAAAACACCGAGGTCGTCAGCGTCAAGTTTCTGTGGTTGGACCTCGCGATGTCCCGCGCGATTCTGGTCGTCGTGCTGCTGGGCGCCGGCTTCGCCATCGGCTGGCTGAGCGGGCGCATGCGACGTTCGCGCCGAAGACAACCCGTGCCGGGGGACGGCTCGGAGGCACCATGATCGCCACCGTTCTGGTCATCGTCGCGCTGCTGGCGGCCAACGCCTTTTTCGTCGCCGCCGAGTTCGCGCTGGTCAAGGTGCGCCGCTTTCAGCTCGAACAGGCGGCCGCCGAGGGTCGCTTCGGCGGAGCGCTGACGGTGCGCATACATTCCAACCTGGACGCCTATCTGGCAGCCTGCCAGCTCGGCATCACGATGGCCTCGCTGGGCCTGGGCTGGGTCGGGGAGCCGGCCGTGGAGGCCGTACTGAATCCGGCATTCGTTTACTTTGGCATGTCCGTGGACAACATCCACACCATTTCCTTCCTCACCGGCTTTATCCTGTTCTCATCGCTGCACATCACGGTCGGCGAGCAGGTACCGAAGACGTTTGCGATCCGCAAACCCGAACCGGTGTCGCTCTGGTGCGCCTGGCCGCTGGAGCTCTTCTACTGGCTGAGCTACCCGTTGAACTGGCTGCTCAACGGGGCCAACGCGGGCATTCTGAGGCTGATGAAGATTGGCGACCTGCCCCACTACGAGGTCCTTTCCGAGGACGAGATCAGCAGCCTGGTCGAAAAATCGGCCGCCCATGGCGAGCTGGAATCGGACACCGCCGAGATCATCCGCAAGGTGTTTGCATTCGACGACCGGGTCGTGCGCGACGTGATGGTGCCGTGGGACCAGGTTGAGGTGATCGACCTGCGCAAACCGATCGAAGTCAACCGCAGGCTGGTCATCGACGTTCCTCATTCACGTTTCCCGGTGCGCTCCAAGGAGCGCGGCGAGGTGATCGGCTTCCTGATGGTCAAGGACCTGGTGCGCATGGCGCTGACCGAAGGCGGAGATTTCGAATCCCTGCTGACCTCGGCGCTCAGGGACCCGTTCATGGTTCCGGCCAGCGCCAAGATCGACCAGTTGTTCGAGCGCATGCGGACCGAGCGCATTCACCTGGCCGTCATCATCGACGACTACGGCGCCTACACCGGCATCGTGACCCTGGAGGATCTGCTGGAGGAAATCGTCGGCGAGATCGAGGACGAGTGGGACATCGCTACGCCGAACGCCCTGGTCGAAGACTCGGGCGACGACTGGAAGGTCGCCGGACACTGCCCGTTGAGCGAATTCGAGGCCACCACGGGCCTCATTCTCGATGACGCCGGCGACTCACAGACCGTCGCCGGCTACCTGATGAAAAAGCTGCAGCGGATTCCGGCCGCCGGCGACAAAATCGACTCCCCGGCCGGTGTGTTTTTGGTCCAGAAGATGGACCGCCACCGGGTCGCCTCGGTGTCCCTGAAAAAAGAGGACTCAGACCCCTCTGGACCT
>JBFGYD010000087.1:0-7623 GCA_041587615.1 Lysobacterales bacterium | reverse complement strand
GTCACCGCGTACAACGACATGCTGTCGGCGCACCAGCCGTACGCGACCTACCCGGAGCTTCTGAGGACCGCGGCCTGGGAGGCCGGCGGCGTGGCCCAGGTCGCCGGCGGGGTGCCGGCAATGTGCGACGGGGTCACCCAGGGTCAGCCGGGGATGGAGCTCTCGCTGTTCAGCCGCGACGTCATCGCCATGTCCACCGCCGTGGCGCTCTCGCACGAGACCTTCGACGCCGCGCTGTGCCTGGGCATCTGCGACAAGATCGTGCCCGGACTCCTGATCGGGGCGCTGTCGTTCGCACACCTGCCGGTGGTGCTGGTGCCGGCGGGACCGATGACCTCGGGGCTTTCCAACGCGGCCAAATCGCAGACGCGTCAGCTTTATGCCGAGGGCAAGATCGGGCGCGACGAACTGCTGGCCTCGGAGTCCAAGGCCTACCACTCGCCGGGCACTTGTACCTTTTACGGTACCGCCAACACCAACCAATTGATGCTCGAGTTCATGGGCCTGCAGCTTCCCGGGTCGTCGTTCGTGAACCCCGGCACGCCGCTGCGCGACGCTCTGACCCGGGCCGCCACGGCGCGCGCGGTCGCGACCACCGCGTTGGGTGAGGAGTACACGCCGCTTTACCGAATCTTCGACGAGCGAGCATTGGTCAACGGCATCGTCGGCTTGCTGGCCTCGGGCGGCAGCACCAATCACACGATCCATCTCGTGGCGATTGCCCGCGCCGCCGGGATCGAGCTGAACTGGGACGACATGCAGGACCTGTCGGAGGTCGTGCCGCTGCTGGCGCGCGTGTATCCAAACGGTCAGGCCGACGTCAACCATTTTCGCGCTGCCGGCGGGGTCCAGTTCATGATCCGCGAGCTGCTGGCGGCCGGCCTGCTGCACTCGAACGTTCAGACTGTCGCCGGACCGGGCCTGGAGCGTTATCGGGAGGAGCCGTTTCTCGAGGGCGACGAGCTGACCTGGCGCGCCGGCGCGGAGGCAACCCACGACCCGGACGTGCTGCGCGGATGCGGCGATCCGTTTGACTCGACCGGCGGGCTGGCCGTGCTGGAGGGCAACCTCGGGCGCGCGGTGATCAAGGTCTCTTCGGTCAAGCCCGAGCACCGGGTAATCGAGGCCCCGGCGCGGGTGTTCGCCGACCAGGGTGACGTGGTCCGCGCGTTCAAGGCCGGCGAGCTGAACCGGGACGCGATCGTGGTCGTGATTCACCAGGGGCCGCGCGCCAACGGCATGCCCGAGCTGCACAAGCTGACGCCGGCGCTGGGAGTGCTGCAGGACCGGGGTTTCAGGGTCGCGCTCGTCACCGACGGACGCATGTCGGGCGCCTCCGGCCGGATCCCGGCGGCGATCCAGGTGACCCCCGAGGCGAGGGCCGGCGGCGCGCTGGCGCGCGTGCGCGACGGCGACCTGATCCGGGTGGACGCGGAGCGGCGGGTGCTTGAGGTCAAACTCGACCAGGCCCAGTTCGCCGCACGCGAACCGGCGCCCGCGCAGGTGAACTCGGAGCACGGTTGCGGCCGGGAGCTGTTCGCTCTGTTTCGCGCCGCGGCCGGCTCGGCCGAATCGGGCGCCTCGCCAATCGTCGCGGTGGAAGGAGAGGGCACATGAGCATCCAAAAGGTGCTCGAGCGCTCGAAGGTGATCCCGGTAGTCACGATCGACGCAGGGGTGGACCCGGTTGCCCTGGCGCAGGCGCTGGTCGCCGGCGGCATTTCGATCATCGAGGTGACGTTGAGAACCGAGGCCGCGCTGAAAGCGATCGGTCGAATCAGCGCCGAGGTTCCCGAAATGCTGGCCGGCGCCGGCACCGTTTGGACCGGCGAGCAGGCGCGCGCGGCGATCGCCGCCGGCGCCCGTTTTCTGGTCTCACCGGGAATTTCGGACGAGGCATTCGCGGCCGCCACCGAGCTCGACGTCCCGCTGCTGCCCGGCGCTCAGACCGCCAGTGAGGTCGCGCACTGGGTGCGCCGCGGGCTGGGCGCGGTCAAGTTCTTTCCGGCCGCGATCGCCGGCGGCGTGCCGGCGCTTAAGGCGTTGACCTCGGTGTTTCCGGGCCTGAAGTTTTGCCCGACCGGCGGGATCACGGAAAAAACCGCCGCCGACTACCTCGCGCTGCCCAGCGTGCCCTGCGTCGGCGGAAGCTGGCTGACCCCGGCCAAGGCGCTGGCGACGCCGAATTTTGCCGCGGTAACCGAGCTGGCCCGCGCCGCGGTCACCCGTCTTGGTTGACCCGAGAAGGAGGCAGTAAGCGATGAGCCAACCAACTTTCGAACTGGTCTATCCGATGGTCGCGCTGGCGGGGTGGACATTCCTGGTCATGATTCGAAACGTGCAGGTCAGAGTGAGCGCGGTCCTGCGTGGGGAACTGACGAACGAATATTTCGAGGTTTTTAGAGGGGCCGAGCCGTCGGAAACGGTCCTCAAGACCGGCAATCACCTGCGCAACCTGTTTGAGTTCCCGTTACTTTTCTACATCGCCGGGCTGACGATCATTATCACCGCGCAGACCGATTCTTTATTTGTCAATCTTGCGTGGACCTACGTGGCGTTGCGGGTCGCGCACAGTCTGGTCCATTTGACCTTCAACAAGATCCCGCCCCGGTTTATGTTCTATATTCTGAGTAACCTGGTGCTGTTGGTTTTGTGGGTTCGCCTGGCGACATCGTTCTGAGTAGTCGCCTCGACGGAGTTCCTCGCCGCGGCGAGCCGGCACTTTGGAGTAGGCGATGTATTACATAGTGGAAACCGACAAGTCCTTCGATCAAGCCTCGGCGGACCTGGAGGCGGCGGTCAAACGGAACAACTTCGGCGTCCTGCACATTCACGACCTCGGCAACACGCTGCGCGGCAAGGGCATTGCGTTCGATGAGCAATGCCGCGTGTTCGAGGTTTGCAATCCGGTGCAGGCCGCCAAGGTGTTGTCAACCGACATGCGACTCAATATGGCGCTGCCTTGTCGAATCTCGGTGTTTACCGACAAGGGCAGTACGAAGATCGGGCTGATCGAACCCAAGCAGATGCTGTCCAGCTTATCTCGGGATCCGCAGCTCGTTCAGATTGCCACCGATGTCGAAGAGCAGACGATCCGCATGGTGGACGAAGCAAAATAGGGCGCCGGCTCGGACACCAATGAGCAACGCCGGCAGCGCCACGGGGCGCAACAACCGGGCTGGTTCAGGTAGCTTTTGATTCTGTAGCGAACGGGTCGCTGGCAGCCGTCGCGCAAACGACGGAAGCGGCGAGACCAGCGCGAGTCTGAGTGGTGAATTTCTAACGTTGCTTCGCGGTCAGCGCAACGCCGCTGCGATGTTGCCGCCGTCAACGGTAGCGACCCCCCCGGTGGTCCGGCGCGCCAGCGCCAGCTCGAGAAAGGCCCGGGCCACGTCTTCGGCCTCGACCTGAAGCCCGAGCAGGTTGCCGGCCAGATACTTCTCGGGGCTGACGCCGCGCTCGCGGGCGCGGGTCTCGATCAGGTCATCGCTCAAGATACCGCTGCGAATCCGGTCGGCGTTGACCGCGTTGGACCGAATCCCGAGGGCGCCGTATTCGAGCGCGTACTGGCGGGACAGGAACAGGGTCGCGGCTTTTGGCAGTCCGTACGGGCCGAAATTCTTGCCCGGATTGATCGCCTGCTTGGAGGTGTTGAACAGCAGCACGCCGCCGGTTCCCTGCGCTTTCATCACGCGTACCGCGTTCTGCGCCAGGGTCTGGTGGGCGAAGAAGTTGAGCTCGAAGCTCGTTCTGAGATCGGCGTCGCTGACCTCGCCGATCGGTCCCTGCCACGCGCCGCCGGCGTTGGACACCAGGATGTCGACCCCGCCGAAATGGGCGCAAACGCGGTCGAATGCCGCGCGCACCGCGTCGGCGTCGGTCACGTCGCAGCCAATCGCCAGCGCGGCGCCGCCCAGTTCGGCGCCGATCGCCTGGGCCGCCTTCTCGTCCCGGTCCAGCACCGCGACCTCCGATCCCTGAGCGGCGAACAAACGGCAGACAGCGGCCCCGATGGTGCCTCCGCCGCCGGTGACGACGGTGACCTGGCGCGCCAGAGGCGGCTCCTCAGCCTTGCCCAGTTTGGCTTGTTCCAGCGACCAGTATTCCATGTCGAACAGGTCGGACTCGGGCAGCGCCTCGTAGCGCCCGACCGCCTCGGCGTCGGTCACGGTGTCGACCGTGATCTCGGCCAGGTCGGCCGCGATGCGCGCGTCCTTGGCGCCCTTGCCCAGGCCGAACAGGCCGACCCCCGGCACCAGCACGACCCGCGGCAGTGGGTCGAGGCGGGTCTTGGGCTCGGCCTGACGGGCGTTCTGGGCGTCGAAGTACGCCTCGTATTCGGCGACGAACGCGGCGACCGCGTCGGTCACGGCCGCGGCAAAGCGGTCCAGCCGGCCGGCCTCGGGCGCCGGCGCGACGAGCGGCTTGTTCTTGGTCCGGATGATGTGGTCCGGCGTGACCACGCCGCGGCGGCCGTAGTCGGACAGTTCGGCGCCGTCGACGTAGGCGCGGATCGCGGCCGAGCTGCGAAACTCCAGGATCTGGCGGCGATGTTCTCCGTCGGCCCCGCGCTGGCTGCAGGCGCCGCGTATGATCGGTGCGATTTCGGAGACGTTGGATACTTTTTCCGGTATTTTGGCCGCAATAAACGTCTTTTTTGGAAACCTCGCAATGTGCGCCTCGGCCCGGGCGACGTGCTCGACCATGCGTTCGTAGGATTCGCGCGCGGTCTCGCCAAACGTGAAAATGCCGTGCTTGTGCAGGATCACGCCCTCGACCTCCGGCGCGGCGGCGACCGCATCGGCGGTGACCTTGGACAGCTCGAAGCCAGGCATCACGAACGGCACGATCGCCAGCCGCTCGCCGTAGATCTCACGGCAGATCTCCTCGCCGTCGGGCTGGTCGCTGACGGCCAGCACGGCGGTGGCGTGCGCGTGGTCGACGAACTTGTGCGGCAGATAGGCGTGCAACAGGGTCTCGACCGATGGGTTGGGAGCGCCCGGGTCGAGCAAGTTCGAGCGCAGGAAGCGGACCATGTCCTCATCGGACATGCGCTCCCAGGCGCGCACTCGCTCCAGCGGCTCCAGCCGCACCGCGGGCAGACCCGCCGGCTCGATTGTCGCCAGGTCCCAGCCGCTGCCCTTGACGCACAGCACCTGGCAAGCGTCGCCGAGGAAATCCGCGAGTTCGGTCTTGACCGAGGTATTGCCCCCGCCGTGGATCACCAGCCGCGGATCACGTCCGATCAGTCGGCTGGTGTACACCCTGAGGGCAAGGTCTTCACCGATGCCCTGTTCCCGGTAGCGGGAGACGATAGCCGTCGCGTCGGACTCCGACCACTGGCTTGTCATCGGGGTTTGCTCGCTCACCTGACTGCTCCTGACCTGACAAGCCCGGGAGTTTACAACCAAAAAAGGGGCCAGGTTCATTTTTCCGGCAACCGCTTGAACTTCCGCAACGTCAAGCGGGGCGGGGCGGAAAAATGAACCTGGCCCCTTTTTTAGTTCAGGCGTTCAGCGGTCGTCGTCGAGCAGCTCCTGGTTGGGTCGCACCGGGGTCCGCAGCTTTTTCAGGAAGCCGATCAGTTCCGCCTGCTCCGCGGCGGTCAGCGCAACGAAGGCGTCGCGCGCCGTTTGCGCTTCGCCGCCGTGAAGTTCGATCGCCTCGCGCAAGGTCGTCGCGCGACCGTCGTGGAGATAAGGCGCGGTATCGGCGATCCCCCACAGGCGGGCCGTGGTGAACTCGTCGTTGGCGATTTCTCCGCCGGCGAAGCTCTCGGCCAGCGCCGGGCCCATCCGGTGGCGTTTCAGGTCGGCGAACAGCGGAACGCGGAGACCGCCGCCCGGCGCCCGGCGAAAGCCGACCTCGACCAGGTCGATCTCGGCGTACACGTTGGCGTCAGGATCGTGTGCGATCTCGGGATGAGCCAACGGCAGGCGGCGGCCCCGGGTGCGCATCTCCGGAATATGGCAATCCGCGCAGCCGATCTGCCGGAACTGCTCGAAACCGTTCCGAGCGGACGGGCCCAGCCGTTGCATGAACGGCCGCGGGTTCGTGACGTCGAAGATGTGCAGCGCGGTCAGCTCGCCGTCGACGACCTCGTCGACCGTGCCGTCGCCGTCATCATCGTCGCCAAATCCCACTACCTCGGTTGGCTGAACGCCGAAATGAAACTGCATCGCGCCGCGGTCGAAGTCGCGCATGCTGAAGTTCTCGCCCTTACGGCCAAATGCCCGCACCACGAGCACGTCTTCAGGCGCATGGGCGGCGTTGTCAACAAAACCGATGCCCTCGACGTCCAGTTCCACGTCGCCGCCGCCGGCGCTCGTGATGGAGCCAAAATGAACGCCGTGCGTTTCCAGCTCGACGACGGTGCCGGCCGGTGCCGCCTGCGCCTCATCAAGCAGGTCCTGCAGGTCGGCGGTCATCTCCTTGGCCAGCAGCTCGACGCCGCCACCGCCGAACAGGAACGGTGGGTTGGCAAAGCGGCCGTTAAAGTCGGCCACGCCGTCAAAACTCAAGCCCGGGGGCTCGTCGGAGTCAGCCACGTCGATCAGGCTCGGCAGGATAATCGCGTTTTGGACCATGCCGCCGACCCCGCCGATGCCCAGCTCCGGCGGCCTCGCCTGGTTGCTGACGATGGTGTGGCACTCGTTGCAGCTTTGCGCATCCAGGCCGTTGACCCGCAGCACCAGGCCGTTGCCCTGCAGCGTTGGCCGCTGCCCGAACGCCAAGGTGTTGGTCTCGCTCGGATCGAACGGGCCGTCACCGAGGCCGTCGTGGCGGTTGAACGGCGTGCTGAAGACGTCCAACCCGATGCGCCGCACCTCGTCCAGCGACAGAGCGCCGCTGTCCAGGCCGAGGACGATTTCCTCGTGGGTCAGCGGTTGGGCGGGATGGTTCGGGCCTTCCGCGGCGGCAGGCACGAAAAGGACCAGCGCAGTCCCGCACAGGAGCGCCGACGGCGCCATCCGAATCAGCTTCAAGAACATCCGGTTAGCCTCCCAAATTAGGTGCACGATCGGTCCCCCTGAGGAACGGCTCGGCGGCTGATGCTGCCAGATGCCCCCGCGCCCGAAAGGCCGTCCCCGGGCACGCGTTTGTGCCGGAGTCTCAACCCGGTATCATCCTCGGGATGACCTGCTTCCGGGTCACATTGTAGCAGTCTAGCGTCCACTTAACTCGCAGGTCTGTTAAGGGAGTCACAGCATGAACGGAGCCAAGGCGCTGGTCGAAACCCTGCTGGAAGCCGGGGTCGAGGTCTGCTTTTCCAACCCTGGCACCAGCGAGATGCACTTCCTGGCCGCGCTCGACGAGTCTCCGGGAATGCGCTGTGTGCTGGGCCTGTTCGAGGGCGTGGTCACCGGCGCCGCGGACGGCTACGCGCGCATGACAGGCAAGCCGGCCGCGACGCTTTTGCACCTGGGTCCCGGTCTGGCCAACGGCCTGGCCAATTTGCACAACGCCAGGCGCGGTGGCGTGCCGGTGGTCAACGTCATCGGCGACCACGCCGGCTACCACCGGCACTACGATGCGCCGTTGACCTCCGACGTTGCCGCGGTCGCCGCGCCGATGTCGCACTGGGTGCGCAGTTCGCGCTCGGCCGACACCGTCGCCAGGGACG
>JBFGYD010000086.1:0-7664 GCA_041587615.1 Lysobacterales bacterium | reverse complement strand
TGCAATCACAAAGGCGATATGGAGACCGCGCTGGAGATGATCGGGGTCGCGGCGACCTTTGCCAAATGCGATTACGTGAAGTTCCAGAAGCGCTCCAACCGCGAGCTGCTGACCCCCGAGGAGTACGCCGCGCCGCACCCGAACCCGATGCACCAGTACGGCGACACCTACGGCGAGCACCGCGAGTTCCTGGAATTCGACGTTGATGAGCACCGCCAGCTCATGGAATGGTGCCGCCAGTTCAAGATCGGCTACTCGACGTCGGTCTGGGACCTGACCTCGGCCCGCGAGATCGCCGCGCTAGGGCCGGACTTCATCAAAGTGCCGTCGGCCAGCAACCTGAATTTCCCGATGCTAGAGTCTCTGGCCACCGACTTCCGCGGCGGAATCCACGTGTCGCTCGGCATGACTACGCCGGAGGAAAAAGACGAAATCGTGCGGGTGCTGGAGGACGCGGGGGCCGCCGATCGGGTGGTCCTGTACGCGTGCACATCGGGTTACCCGGTGCCGTTCGATCAGGTCTGCCTGCTGGAGATCTCCGAGCTGCGCGAGCGCTACGGACACCGCGTCGCGGAGATCGGCTTCTCCGGCCACCACCTGGGGATCGCGGTCGATGTCGCCGCGGTGGCCCTCGGCGCGACCTGGGTCGAACGCCACTTCACCCTCGACCGGACCTGGCGCGGCACCGACCATGCCGCGTCGCTGGAGCCGGACGGCCTGCGCCGGCTGGTGCGGGACGTCCACGCGGTGTGCCGCTCGCTGACCTCCAAGGACCGCCCAATCCTGGACATCGAAGAGCCCCAGCGCAACAAGCTCAAACGGCTGCGCGAGTCCGTTTAGGTCCAACACGTCACTCACTCCGAATCGATGCGCTGGGTCGCCTACATGCCGCTGCGGGCCGGCTCCAAATCGATCCCGGACAAAAACATCCGTTCGCTCGCCGGGCGGCCGCTGTTCGCGTGGGCGCTGGAGGCGGCGCTCGCGTCGAAATGTTTCGACGCGGTGTACGCTGGTTCGGACGCGGGCTCCATTCGGGCCGCGGTCAGCCAACGCTTCGGCGACCGGGTCGGCCTGTTCGAGCGTGCCGCTGCGACCTGCAGCGACACCGCCAGCACCGAGGCGGCGATGCTGGAGTTCGCCGCCGAGGTCGAGTTCGACGTGCTCTGTCTGGTCCAGGCGACCTCACCGTTGACGGCACCTGATGACTTTCGCGCGGCCAAGGAAAAATTCATTGACGAGGGGCTCGACTCGCTGCTGACCGCGGTGCCCTGGCGGCGCTTTTTCTGGACCCCCGACGGCCGGCCGGTCAACTACGATCCGGCGCGCCGGCCGCGGCGCCAGGAGTTCGAAGGCTGGCTGATGGAAAACGGGGCGTTTTACCTGACCAAGGCCGCGTTGCTCAGCGAGTCGGGGGTGCGGCTGGGTGGCCGGATCGGCATTCATCGGATGGATCCGCGCTCGGCGCTGGAAATCGACGACCCGCACGACTGGACCATGGCCGAACAACTGCTGCGCGCGTCCCTGCGGATCCCGGGCTTGAGGGAAATCCACACCCTGGTGCTGGACGTCGACGGCACGCTGACCGACGGCGGCATGTATTACGGTCCGGACGGAGAGGCGTTGAAGAAATTCAATACCCGGGACGCTCACGGGATCGGCCGGCTGCGCGCGGCCGGCGTCCGGGTGTGCGTCATCAGCGCCGAAGACAGCCCGGCGGTGGCTGCCCGGATGCGCAAGATCAAGGTCGATGAATACCACCCGGGTATCGCCGACAAGCCGGCCCTGCTGGCCGCTCGAGCCGAAAGCTGGAACGTGGCGCTTGGTCGGATCGCTTACATGGGCGACGACCTCGGCGACTTGGACTGCCTGCGGCGCAGCGGCGTCGCATTCTGCCCGGCCGACGCGGTGCCCGAGATCCGGGCCGAAGCGGACTATGTGTGCGCGTTGGCCGGGGGCGCCGGCGCGGTGCGCGAAGTCTGTGACCTGATCCTTGCCGCGACCCAAAAGTAGCAAGTAACGCAAAGGCGCCAAGACGCAGAGTTTAAAAGCTCGTGAGAGACCGCTGAGCCGAACTCACAGGCCTCAGCAAGATTGCATTGCCGTGGTTCGACTCGGAAGCCGCGCTGATCCGATTCCTACGCCAGCGCTGTCATCGCCTTCGAGTCCTTCTTTGCGCCTCCGCGCCTTTGCGTTTCATTCAAATAGGCAATGGACTGACGCCCCAACCGTGACGTGAATGGTGCCGGGCCGGGCGAGCACGTACAATGGCGCGTTTTTTGGGCCTCTCCGCGTGCTTGAGCGACTAAGAAATGCCTGCCTCCCCGGATGAAAATCAGACCCGGCGTCGTCGCGGGTGGCTGGTCCCGATCGGCGGTGCCGAGGAGAAGAGCGAAAGCCCGGTCATCCTCGAGCGTATCTGCCAGCTGTGCGGCGGCGCCGACGGACGAATCCTGGTCATTCCCACCGCGTCGAAAATGGCGCACACCGGGCCCCGGTACGTGGAACTGTTCGAATCGATGGGCGCGCGCGCGCGCGCCATTCCGGTCAACGAGCGCGAGGACTGCCTCGACGAGGAAATCCTTCGGGTGCTGGGACGCTCGACCGGGGTGTTCATCACCGGCGGCAATCAGTTGCGCCTGTCGACCATTCTCGGCGGGACCCCGGTAGCGCGCCTGATCCGTCGTCTCAGCGCTGACGGGGTGACCGTCGCCGGGACCTCGGCGGGCGCGGCGATCCTGGCCGAGCACATGATCGCGGGCGGGGGCAGCGGACCCACGCCGCGTGAGCGAGGGGTCACGATGGCGCCGGGCCTGGGGCTGACCAACAAAATGATCATCGATCAGCATTTTCGCCAGCGTGATCGCATCGGCCGGCTGCTGACCGCGCTGTCTTACAACCCGTTCGCCTCAGGCATAGGCATCGACGAAAACACGGCGGCGTTTGTCGGTCCCGACGGTGTTCTGGAGGTCGTCGGCAGCGGCGCCATCACGGTGGTCGACCCGGCGGGGCTGCGCCACTCGTCGATGCACCACGCCCGCAAGCGCGGCCCGATCACGTTGATCGGCATGACCCTGCACGTGCTGGCCGCCGGGGCGCGTTATGATACCCACACCCGCGAGGCCTTCGCGGATCATGCAGATTAAAACCGGTCAG
Organism: Lysobacterales bacterium; assembly: GCA_041587615.1. Classification (GTDB taxonomy): domain Bacteria; phylum Pseudomonadota; class Gammaproteobacteria; order Xanthomonadales; family SZUA-38; genus JBFGYD01. Next base: position 4,511 of record JBFGYD010000086.1, on the reverse strand, counting down.
CAGATCAAGGCGCGAGGGGAGAATCCAACACTATGAAGATCCTGACCACCAACGTCTTTGTCGGCCCTAACCTTTATGCCCATTTTCCGGTCATCCGCCACCAAGTCGATTTGGGGGTGTTGGAGGAATGGCCTTCCGCCCGGATCGGGACCGAGTTCAACGACGGCCTGGTCGCGGCGTTGCCGGGACTCGACAAACACGGCTGCTCGTACGGCGAGCCCGGTGGATTTCTGCGCCGCCTGCGAGAAGACGACGGCACCTGGATGGGGCACATCTGGGAGCACGTCACGCTGGAACTGCAAAACCTCGCCGGGTCTCACGTGAGCTTCGGGCGCACGCGATCGATCCCGGCGCAGCCCGGCTGTTACAACATGATTTTTCAGTACCAGCAGCGCGACGTCGGCCTGCAGGCGTCGCGGATCGGGCGGCAGCTGCTGCTGAGCCTGCTGCCGTCTACGTTGCGCGAGAGCTTGCGCGACGAAATCGAGGCCGATTTCGACTTCGAGCGAGAGCGCGACGATTTCATCCGCTTCGCCCAGCGCAAGGAACTCGGGCCCAGCACCGCGTCGCTGGTCGCCGCGGCCGAGGAGCGCGACATTCCGTGGCTGCGCCTGAACGAACATTCGCTGGTCCAGTTCGGCCACGGCAAGTACCAGCAACGGATTCAGGCCACGATCACCAGCAAGACCCGGCACATCGCGGTCGAGATCTCCTGCGACAAGGAGGACACTCACAACCTGTGCAACGACTTAGGGCTGCCGGTGCCGCAGCAGGAGGCGGTGTATTCGGCCGAGGGTGCGGTCAGGGCGGCCCGGCGGATCGGCTATCCGGTGGTGGTCAAGCCGCTTGACGCCAACCACGGCCGCGGCGTTTCGATCGGTCTGACCGAAGACTCACAGGTGGCCGCCGCGTTCGAGGTGGCGCTGGAGCGCGGCAGCTCCTCCACGGTTCTGGTGGAGAGCTACGTCAGGGGCTTGGACCACCGCATGCTGGTCATCGACGGCAAGCTGGTCGCGGTCGCGCAACGGGTGCCGGGACACGTGGTCGGCGACGGCCGCCACACGATCGCCGAGTTGGTCGATGTCGTCAACGCCGATCCGCGCCGCGGGATCGGACACGAGAAGGTGCTGACCCGGCTGGAACTCGACCATCAGGCCCGGCGCCTGCTGGCTCAGGCCGGCCACGACGAGAATACCGTCCTGCCGGAGGGCGAAACGTTTTACCTGCGCTCGACCGCCAATCTGTCCACCGGCGGCACCGCGGTCGACATGACGGACCGCGTTCATCCGGACAACCGGGCGATGGCGGAGCGCGCGGTCAACGCGGTCGGGCTGGACGTGGGCGGGGTCGATTTCCTGACCGAGGACATCACCCGCTCGTACAAGGACGTGGGCGGGGCGATCGTCGAACTGAACGCCGCGCCGGGCTTTCGGATGCACGTTGCGCCGTCCGAGGGCAAGCCGCGGGACGTTGCCGGCAAGGTCATGGACATGCTGTTTCCGCCCGGCAAGCCCAGCACGATTCCGATCGCCGCGATCACCGGTACCAACGGCAAGACGACGAGCGCGCGGATGCTGAGCCACATCCTGAAAATCCACGGTCACACCGTGGGCTCGACATCGACCGACGGGGTTTATATCGACGGTCACCTGACGGTCAAGGGCGACATGACCGGGCCGCACGCGGCGCAGATCGTGCTGCGCGACCCGGGGGTCGACTTCGCGGTCATGGAGTCCGCCCGCGGCGGCATCCTGCGCGCCGGGCTCGGCTACCGGCGCTGCGACGTTGCCGCCTGCCTGAACATCTCATCCGACCACCTCGGTCTGCGCGGGATCGAAACGCTGGAGCAATTGGCCGAGATCAAGCGGGTCGTGGTCGAGGTCGCCGAAGACACCGCGGTGTTGAACGCCGACGACGAACATTGCCTGAAGATGGCCGACTACAGCGCGGCGGAGCACCTGTGCTACGTGACCATGAACCCGGCCCACTCGCTGGTACGCGAGCACATCCGCGCCGGCGGTCGCGCGGCGGTTCTGGAACAGGGCATCAACGGCGATATGATCACGATTTACGACGGCGGGGCCCATCTGCCGCTGCTGTGGACTCACCTGATTCCGGCCACGCTCGAGGGCAAGGCGGCTCACAACGTCCAGAACGCGATGTTCGCGGCGGTCATGGCGTATTCGCTCGGGCTACCCCTGGACGACATCCGGCATGGGCTCAGGACCTTCAGTACCAACTTCTTCCAGGCGCCCGGGCGGATGAACGTGTTCGACGAGCACCCGTTCCGGGTCATCCTGGACTACGCTCACAACGCCGCCGCGATGGCAACCATGTGCCAGACCGTCGATCGGATGGAGGTTCACGGGCGCAAGATCTGCACGCTGGCCGCACCCGGTGACCGGCGCGACGAGGACATCGCCGCGATCGCCGCGGCGGCGGCCGGTCATTTCGATCGTTACGTCGTGCGCGCCGACGACAATCTCCGAGGGCGCGGCTCCGACGAGGTGCCGCGGATGCTGCGCGAGGGGCTCGAGGCGAGCGGCGTCGACGAGGACTCGGTGGAACTCATCGCCTCGGAAGTCGACGCGGTGCAGCGCTGCCTTCAACAGGCGGGCGAGGGCGACCTGGTGGTGATCTTCGGCGACAACATCCCGCGCTGCTGGAAGCAGATTACCCAGTTTCAAACCGCCGGGGGCGCGGCGCCGGGCGCGGCCGCGGACGAGGCGCCGGTCCAGACCGGATATTCGGCGGCCGATCCCGACGCCTTCACGCTACCGGCCGGGGAGCAGTTGATTCGCGACGAACGCGGAGTGCGCCTGGCCCGGCACGAGGAAGAAGCCGACTGAAGCTGCCCGTCCGATGCGACTCGAACTCGACGACTGCCGCCGCCTGACCGGTCGCAACCTGTTCGGGCCGGAGCCCGGCGCGGTGGCGGAGATCAGGATCGACGGCGCCGATCCGGAGACGGTGATCACGGCCTGGCGCGAGCGGGTTCAGCGCCTGCTTGATGAGCTGGGCTGGGCGGATTCGAGAATCCACCGGCGCCGCCACGCCGGCGGCGCGAGCCTGATGATCAGCGCGCCGATCGACGGCCTGTATGCCGCGACCGAAATCCTCGAGGCGGCCTGGCTCGAGGCTCGCGCGGATCTGAGCGGCGAGCCGGCGTCGGCGGCTGATCGCAACGCGCTGGCAGCGGCGATCGCGGCCGAAGCCAATCCCCGATTGCTGGCTCTGCAGGCCGCCGCCGAGGCCCGCGGGCAGGTTTTTCTGAGCGACGATGACGCGGTATCGGTCGGCGCCGGGTCGGGCTCGGTCACCTGGCCGGCCGACGCGCTGCCGGATCCGGAAGCGGTCGACTGGCGCGCGGTCTCCTCGGTACCGGTGGCGCTGGTCACCGGCACCAACGGCAAGTCCACCTCGGTACGGCTGGCCGCGCGGATCGTTCAGGCGTCCGGGCGCCAGGCCGGACTCACCTCGACCGACGATATCCGCATCGGCGATGAAGTGCTCGATCGGGGCGACTATTCGGGCCCCGGGGGCGCCCGAAGGCTGCTGCGGGACCGGCGCGTCGAAGTCGCGCTGTTGGAGGTGGCCCGGGGCGGGATGCTGCGCCGGGGCCTGGGAGTGAGCAGCGCGGACGCGGGGCTGATCACCAACGTGGCCGCTGATCACCTGGGCGAATACGGGATCGACACGGTCGCCGATCTGATGGAAGTGAAGCTGATCGTCCGGCGGGCGCTGGCGGACGGGCGTCCGCTGATCCTCAACGCCGATGATTCAGGCCTCGTCGAACGGGCCCGATTGCTGAAGGATCAGCGCCTAATCTGGTTTGCCGAGGACCCGGTCAATCCGGCCGTGGCCGCGCATCGCGCCGGCGGCGGACTGGCCGTCAGCGTGAGCGATGGCCATATCGTCTTCCTGGACGGACCCGCGGAGCGGCCGATCGCCGCAATCGACGAGATACCGATCACGTTCGGCGGGACCGCGCGCCATAACGTGCAGAACGCGCTCGGCGCCAGCGCGCTGTGCCACGCGCTGGGAATCGGCCGGGCCGCGATCAAAGAGGGCCTGCGCGCGTTCGCCGGCACGCCGGAGGAAAACCCGGGTCGCGGCAATTTCTTCAGCGCGCGTGGGGTTCGGGTGCTGGTCGATTTCGCCCACAACGAGCACGGCTTGAAAGCGGTCGCGGACACGGTGGCGCGCCATCGAGGCGGCCGCCGCCTGGTGATGCTCGGCCAGGCCGGCGACCGCACCGACGAAGCGATCGGGGACCTGCTGGCCGCGGCACTGCGCGTCGAACCGGACCGGCTGCTGATCAGCGAGTTGCCCGGGCACGAGCGGGGTCGCGAGTCCGGCGAGGTCGCGCGGCTGCTGCACCGCTACGCGCTCGCCGCCGGCTTTCCGGAGCATCAAATCGTGCACGTGGCCAGCCCGGCGGCCGGCGCCCGAACGGCGCTGCGCTGGGCCCAACCCGGCGATTTCCTGCTGCTGCTCGCACTCACCGAGCG
>JBFGYD010000085.1:0-7665 GCA_041587615.1 Lysobacterales bacterium | reverse complement strand
GCCGGCCAGCACTTTGAAGGTGATCGGTGTACGGGAGACTGGCGCGGAGAACCACAATAAGATGGCCAATACCAGACGTATGGCGGCGGCCAACCATATGCCGAGTGGCTCAGTGAGGAACTCGGTCGCGACAGACAAGATTTCGGACGGGAAAATCACGGCGAAGGCCGATCCCACCACAATAATAACTGCAAATATGGCTAGGGCGATTGGCATGTCAGTGGAACAAAGGGGCAAGGTACAGTTTTTCGCTTGGTGGACCCATTCTAGTTCAAAGAATTGAACCTGGCCCGGTTTATTGCTCGGTTCAATGCTGTTCTTTATAAAGTCGCTCCAATTCCTTCCGCATGCCTTCATGCTGTTCGAGGAGTTCCGCCAGGCGGGCTTCCCGTTCCTCAAGGGGCTGGAGCTTCGCGCGTTGCCGATCGTTGGAATCTCTAATAATCGATCTACGCAGGCTGCCTATTTTTGCGTTGTAGTAAGCAAATAGTGTTGCCGCAGCATTTAGCTTGCTGCTAAGCCCCATGGCGCGGCGCTGAAGAAAAATTGCGAAAACCGCGGCTGCCAGCGCAGCCAATGAAACCACAGTCTGGGCCATATCAAGCATGCTTACCTCCACTTTTGTCCAGTGAGCGAGGCGCTTCCGCGCAAGCGCTTGGTCAGCGCTTTCACTTGAGGATGGGCCTCAAGTCTTCCAGTTTGTCGAAGAGATGCCAGATGTAGCCGTCCGTGCCGGCGGTGCGGTGCGGGTGCAGGTCGGCGAGGGACGGATCATTGCAATAGCTGTCGAACGCTTCCTTCGATTCCCACTCCACCAGGATCATGACGTTGCGCGGCTCGATCTCGCCGGCGGCGGCCTCACGAAATTTTCCCAGGGCGACGACGCGACCCCCGTGGCCCCTCACCTCTTTTGCCGATCTTCGCGAATAGGCGAGATACTCGTCGCGGTTCGATAGGTTGAAGAGATTCAGGGCATAAACTGGATGTGACATCGTATTTTTTCGATCTGTTTTTCAGGGCGCCCATTGTACGGTCAGTAAGATGCCGTCGCCCGTGGCGCTGACCCGGAGGCCGTGACGGTCCAGGCCGAAGGCCTTGGCGGTGAACACGGCGATGAAGTTGCCCAGCGCGGCGCCGGCGAGCACGTCGACCGGGTAGTGCTGGGCGGCCTCGACCCGGGCCCAGGCGGTGCCGGCGGCCATCGCGGTCAGCCCGGCGTCCAGCCACCAGCGGGTGCTCTCCTCAAGATCGAACGCGCGCAGGTTGGCCGAGGTCATGCCGCGGGCCGAGAACGCGGTCATCGAGTGCCCCGAGGGCAGGCTGCGGTCGTCGACGCCGTTGGGCCGGTCTCGACCGGTGATCGGTTTGAGCGCATCGGGGATGCGATCTCCAGCCACGAGCGCGATCAGATTCGCCGCGATGCGGGCCGATTTGCCCGGGCCGTCGGCTGCATCTTCGGGCGCCAGCACCGCGGTGCCCAGCGCCGTCAGCACCAGGGAGCCCACCAGCACGTCGCTGGCGTCCTCTGCGTTGTCCTGTGAGCCGAAGATCGGGTTGTGGCGCAACGCCCAATCGCTGGCTTCCCGGTCCAGATCGCCGATCGACAAAGCCGCCGCCCCGACCAGCGGCACCCAGGTGCCCCGGTCGGTGGCCGCCTCCCGCGCCGCGTCGCCAAGGGTCGCGCAGGCCGACAGATAAAGAACCGCCACGGCGGCCAGTACAATGATTTTGGCCATCACCCGTAAAAATCCGCGCCAGCCTGCGACTAATACTAATAGATCATGAACCGATCGACCGACATCGTGGCCGAGGACGGGTTCGAGCGGCTGCTTTCGAGCAATGAGCCCCGCCTGAAGCGGATCGCGCGCAGCTACGGCGGCGCGGACTGGCAGGACCTGCTGCAGGAGATCCATCTGCAGCTTTGGCGCAGCCGCGAGCGGTTTCGGGGCGACTCCAGGGCGAGCACTTGGCTCTATCGGGTTGCGCTGAACACCGCTTTCAGTTTCACCCGCGGCAAGCGAATAACGACCCGGCCGCTGGATTCGGCGCCCGAGCAAGGCAGCGCCGGGCAGCCGCTGGACCCGGCGGCGATCCTGGGCGAGTTCTTGGGCGAGCTCAATCCGGCCCGGCGCGCCATCCTGCTTTTGTATCTGGAGGGGCTGAGCCACGATCAGATCGCCGAGGTCGTGGCCACCAGTCCCGGCGCCGTAGCAACGACGCTGAGCCGACTGAAGCGGAAATTCGAGCAGAGCTTCGTGGAGTAACAGATGGACTGGGATACGCTCAAGAATCAATGGCAGACCGGCGGCGGCGAAGCGCTGGATCGCGAACAGGCCGCGGCCATCGTCGCGGCGGCGCGCGAGCGCAGCGAAACGCTGCATCGCCGGGTCCGCGGCCGAGATCGGCTGGAGACGATCGTCGCGCTGCTGCTGGCGCCGTTTTTCGCGGTCGTGGCCGTTATCGAGGGTCGGCAAGGACTGTGGATCACCGTCATCGGCTGCGCCGTACTGGTCGCAGCGTGCATCTATATCCCGCTGAAGCTGCGCGGTGCCCGCCGCCTGCTGCCCCGGGCCGATGCCGCCAGCGGCCTGCTGGCCTACCTGCGCGGCGAACGCAGGGCACTCGAGGCTCAAGTCAAGCTCGCGCGCGGCGTATTGCGCTGGTACCTGGCGCCGATCGCGGTTGGCGTGCTGCTGGTATTCGTCGGGATCCAGGGAGCGTCGCTGGCGAGCCTTTATTACGCGCTGGCCGTGCTTGGCATCAGCGCCGCGATCTACTTCGCCAACCTCCTTGCCGTTGCCCGGCAATTCGAGCCGCGCCTCAATGAGATCGAGTCCGAACTCCAATCGCTGGGCGAGGCCGGCTGACCCGGATCCTACAGGCAGGTCAGCGTTTCGGCCTGCGCGAGACGGGAGACCTCGAGAGCGCCCTGGCCGAAGCCGGGCAAGCTCAGGTCCCACGTGATCCGGCCGTCGCGGCAGTCCTCGATTTCAAACCGGATTGTGCCCACGGGGTCGAGGCTGATGTCGTCCGGGCTGAACGCCGGCGGCGGCGCGCCGAGCGGCGACACGAAGCCATCCAACTCGGCGGCGGCGCCGTTGAAAGTGCCTTCGGCGTAGATCCACAGAGGCACGCCCTGATCGCTGTAGGTAAACCAAAGCAGCACGATGCGGTTATTGGGCAGCACCAGGATCGAGAAACCGTGCCCGCTCTGCTCGGCGTTGTACCACCAGCCGGAGCTGCCGCCGTCGAGGCGAATCTGGTTCAGATCCTGCGCCAGGAAGAGCGCTGGCCTGAAAAAGGGGGTCGACAGGTTGTTCGACTCCGAATTGAAGAGCACTTTCTGACCGTCTCTCGAAACTCTGGCCCCACTCGAGTCGCGGTTGCCGGGCTTTCCCGGGGACGTCCCGGACACGAGGCGTATTTGCTCGCTGGACGCATCCCAGATGAACACCTGCCGGACGACGCCAAATCCGTCTCCCTCGACAAAAGCCAGGTGGTTGCCGTCGAAAGACAGGTCTAGTTGGTCAGCGCGGCTCGTGCGGCGGAGCCTGTTTTCGCTGCCGTCCCGCAGATCCCGCCGATAGACGTCCGACCGGGTAAAGTTCGAAGATTGGGTCGCGTAGGCGACGATGTTGCCGTCGCCCGAGATAGCGAACGCCCGATCACGGATGAACCCGTACGATCCCAAAGTGACGAGTGTCTCTATGGATCCGGTGGTCCGGTCATAGGTGAAGAGCGCGCGCAACACTGGAGGAATGGGCGGACTGAAGGACCCGTCCGTTTCAAGAAATGGGGCCAGGAAAACACCAAAGTCATCGCTCGCGACGAACTGATTCAGACTCACCGAGAGGGCCAGGTCGTCCTCAGCCGTGGGCGGCACCTCGGGAAAATCCACCACCTCTCGCGCGGCGGTGTGGACATTGATGATCTCGAGTTGATTCGCGGCGTTTACGAAAGCCACCTCGGACCCATCCGCGCTGACCAGCGGGCCGGTCCGGAATCGGCTGCCCGTAGCGATTTTTCGGGTCGATTGTTCGGGGTTTTCGAGGTCGACCCAAAAATAGTCGCCCGCGGTTGATTGAAACGCGACATACCGGCCATCGGGACTGATGGCGGGCTTGTCAAAGGTCGTTTGTCCGACCGGTATCGCCGCGTACCGCGATGCCACCACCGAATCGCCGGTGACGAGGTTCTCGACGGCAATCTGAGATCGTTCGTATCTAGCGAAATCATCTCCATCGCCCAGGAACTCGTTTGGAAGGCTTTGGTACGCGACGACGGTGCCGTTGACCGCGACGACAAAATCGTCGCGCGACACCCTTACCTCTTGCTGAACAGAAAGGCTAACCGCCTGGGCAATGCCGCATAACCCGACAAGCAGCAGACACAGCTTGCGCATCGGAACTCCGAAAGCTGTCGTAACTCGCTAGAGTATAGGAGATCCGGCGATCAGTCGCCCGGAAAAATAGTCTTTCCCGTCATCGTGCCACCGAGCAGTGCGACGAAAGCCCGGGCCACGTCGGCGGCCGGCAGACCGTGATCGCCTAGCCCGCGGGCGATGGCGGTCTCGCGCACCAGCGGGGGGCTGACCACGTTGATGCGCATGCCGCGAGGCAGCTCCAGGGCGGCGGCGCGGACGAAGCCCTCGATGCCGGCGTTGACCGGAGCAATTGCAGTGGCGCCGGGCTGGGGACTACGACCCCACAAGCCGCTGAGCAGGATGAAGCAACCCTTGTCGCTCAGATGGGGGATGCCGAGACGAACAAGGTTGATCTGCCCCATCAGTTTTTCGCTCAAGGCACGGTCGAAATCCGCGTCCTTGAGTTCCTCGAGCGAGCCATAGGCGGCGCGTCCGGCGGTACACGCGACCGCGTCGACCGGTCCCACGGTCTCATACATGGCGGCGATGGATTCCGGTTCGCCGAGATCCACCCTGACCGCGCCGCTGCGCGAGGCCTCGATCACCTCGTGACCGCCGTCCTTGAGGACCTGGACCAGGGCTTTTCCGATCGTGCCGCTGGCGCCGATGACGAGAACTTTCACGGCCTCTCCTGCAGTAGTTGCGCTGGGAAGTCTACCACTGTCAACGCTATTGCAGCTTCAGCGGCAACGATTGAAAGCGCCGAAAGCGGGCGCGCCGCTCGCGGATCGGCGTGCCGGCCGGCGCGAAGTGCGAAAAGCGACGGACAAAGCGGCCGATGGCCACCGCGCCCTCCAATCTCCCCAAATGGCTGCCCAGACAGGCATGCCGAAACGCGGCAAAGGCCAGATGACTGTTGGGGCGGCGGCTGATGTCATAGCGCTCGGGCTCCGGAAACTGTCCCGGATCCCGATTGGCCGCACCGATTCCGAGAAATACCTGGGCGCCCTTGGGCAGCGTCACCGACCCAAGTTCGACATCCTCGGTGGTTTCCCGATTGCCGATCTGCACCGGGCTCTCGTAGCGGAGCGCCTCCTCGACCGCGCCGCGGATTCGATGGGGCTCGCGGCGCAGCAGGAGCAGCTCCCCGGGGTTTTCTAACAGCGCGTGAATCGCGTTGGCGATCATGCTGCCCGTGGTCTCGTGCCCCGCGTTCAATAGAAAAATCAGGTTGTGCAAAAGTTCCTTTTCGCTGAGTTGGACATCGCCCTCGCCCTGGATCAAATGGCTGAGCAAATCGATCCGAGGATCCAGCGGATGGCGGCGTCGGTCCGCGACCAGGTGCTTGAGATAATAGAGAAATTCCTCCACCGAGCGGTTGCCGTCTCTCATCTGAGCGTCGCTCAGTTGAACCTCCAGCGCCCCGAGGATTGCGTTCGACCAGCCGCGCAGCGGCCCACGCTGGTCCCGAGGTACGCGCAACAGATTGCTTATCACCTCCACCGGTATCAGCGATGCATAATCCTCTACCAGGTCGAATTCGCCCCGGTCCTCCAGATCATCCAGCAGTCCATCGACCAGTTGCTTTAAGTCCGGTTCCATGGCTTTGATGGTTGCCGGACTCAGTGCCGAAGCAATGAGTCCGCGCACGCGGGTGTGGTACGGCGGATCGTTGAATACGAGCGACGTGGTGTGGTGCTCGTAAAGCGGGCTGTCGCCGAACTTGGGGCCGAACAGCGCGCGCTTGTCCGAGCTGCAGTGCGGGTCCTGGTAGACTCTCCTCAGGTCGGCATAGCGGGTCAGAAAAAAGGACCCGTCGGGATTCACGTGCACCGGATCGCGCTCGCGCAGCGCGCGATAGGTCGGATACGGATCGTCGAAAAACTCGTCCGGCAGTCTTGCCAGATCGAATGCGACCGATTCAGTCGCCATACTGGCGCACCAGCCGGGCCAGCTCCTGGCGCGCGACGATGACCTGCTGCACCTCGCTGGCGCCCTCGTAGATGCGCAGCGCGCGCACCTCGCGGTACAGCCGCTCGACCGGCATCCCGGACACGATGCCCAAGCCCCCGAAGAGCTGGACCGCGCGGTCGATGACCCGTTGCGCGCCCTCGGTCGCGGCCCACTTGGCGAGCGCCGCCTCGCGCGTGACCCGGCCGCCGCTTGCGTCCTTGGTCCAGGCCGCGCGGTAGACGAGCAGCGCGCTGGAGTCGATGTCCAGCGCCATGTCCGCGATGGCGCCCTGAGTAAGCTGCAGTTCGGCCAGCGGCGCGCCGAACAGCTGCCGGTTCTGCGCGTGGGCCAGCGCCTCATCCATCGCCCGGCGGGCGAAGCCCAGCGCCGCGGCGCCGACGGTCGGGCGGAACACGTCCAGGGTCGCCATGGCGATCCTGAAACCCTCTCCCGGGTCGCCGATCAGGTTATCGGCCGGCAGCCGGCAATCCGTGAAGGTCACCGTGCCCAGCGGGTGCGGCGCGATCAGATCGAAGCGCTCGGTGACCGCGACACCCGGCGCGTCGGCATCGACGATGAAGGCGCTCAACCCCTTGGCGCCGGGCGCCTCACCGGTGCGGGCGAAGACCACATAGTGATCGGCGATGCCGGCATTGGAGATCCAGGTCTTGGACCCGTTCAGCAGCCAGTCATTGCCGTTGCGGCGGGCTTCGGTGGCCAGCGCGGCGACATCGGACCCGGCCTTGGCCTCGGAGAGCGCAAAGGCGGCGATCGCCTTGCCCTCGCGGACCGAAGGCAGGTAGCGGTCCTTCTGGCCATCGGTCCCGAACAGGCTGATCGGACCGCAGCCAAGCCCCTGCATGGCGAAGGAGAAATCCGCCAGCCCGGCATGGCGGGCCAGGGTTTCGCGCACCAAGCACAGGCTGCGCACGTCCAGCCGGTCGCAGGCGCCGCCATGGGAGGCCGGCACGCAATGCTCGAGCCAGCCATCGGAGCCGAGCCTGGCAACGAGGTCGCGGCAGGCGCGGTCCACGTCCTGCACACCTAACAATTCCTGATCCAGCGCCTCGCCGGCCCAGCGATCGGCGGCGGCGGCCAGGGCGCGGTGCCGGTCGTCGAAGAAGGGCCAGGCGAGGAAGCTGCGATCGGCCATCAATTGCCCTCAAACACGGGTTTCTGTTTTGTCGAGAAGGCCTTGTAGGCGCGAATAAAATCCTGGGTGGTCATGCATTGGGCCTGGGCCTCGGCCTCGGCGTCGATGGCGGCATCCAGCGCCATGTCCCATTCCTTATGCAGCATGCGTTTGGTCATGGCATGGGCCTGGGTGGGGCCCTCGGCGAGGCGCTGCG
>JBFGYD010000084.1:0-7821 GCA_041587615.1 Lysobacterales bacterium | reverse complement strand
CCCGCGCACCAGCTCCTTGTTGTTGCGCATGACCACTTCCAGGGTCACGATGCCCTGCTGGTCTCCGCCATGGCCGAATACGACGTAGCTCTTGCCGCCGCCGAAATTCGCGTAGTTGTCGGCTGCGCGGACATCGTCGAAAGAGAGATTCCGAAGGTATCTCTGCAGGATAGCGCCGACGGAACTTCTACCGGCGAGGACAAGCGGGCTAAACTGGCTCGAAAAAAGTGATATCAAATGGCACCGACCCCCAAGCTGGAACTGTCCGGTTCCCGCCAATTTACCGCCTGGCTTTACGAACAAGGCGTGAGTCTTTGTTTCACGACCTACCAGGCGGGCAAGCTGTTTTTCGTGGGCTTGAAGCCCGACGGTGCTCTGTCGGTGTTTGAGCGCACCTTTACCCGGGTGATGGGGGTTTCCGCCGAGCCCGAAACGTTGTGGGTCGCGACGCTGTATCAGCTTTGGCGGTTCGACAACTGCCTGCAGCCCGGCCAGTTGCACGAGGGCTACGACCGGGTCTTTATCCCGCAACTAGCCTACACCACCGGCGATCTGGACGTGCACGATGTGGCCGTCGATGCCAGCGGGCCGCTGTTCGTGAACACCCTGTTCAGTTGCCTGGCGCGTCCCAGCGAGCAGTTCAGTTTCGTGCCCGAATGGCGGCCGCCGTTCGTTTCCAAGCTGGCGGCCGAGGATCGCTGTCACCTAAACGGACTGGCGGTCAAGGACGGCGCCGCGGCGTTTGTCACGTGCGTGGCCCGAAGCGACGTCAACGAGGGCTGGCGCGATCAGCGGATCGATGGAGGCCTGGTCATCGACGTGGCCAGCGGTGAAACCGTGGCGTCGGGGCTGTCGATGCCGCATTCGCCCCGCTGGTATCGGGAGCGGCTTTGGTTGCTAAACTCCGGAAGCGGAGAATTCGGCACGGTCGATCTGGACAGCGGCCGATTCGAGCCGATCGCCTTTTGTCCGGGCTACGGCCGGGGCTTGAGCTTCCACGGCGACTTCGCCCTGGTGGGTCTTTCCCGACCGCGGCAGAACAAAACCTTCACCGGTCTGCCGCTGGACGAGCGGCTGGCCGCCAAGGGAGGAACCGCCCGCTGTGCGCTGCAAATTATCGACCTCAAGCGCGGGGACGTCGTGCACGAACTCCGAATCGAGGGCGTCGTCGAGGAGCTTTACGACGTGGCCGTGCTCCGGGGGGTGCGAAAGCCGATGGCGCTCGGCCTGAAAACCGACGAGATCCGCCGCGTGTTGTCCTTGCCGCCGGGTTCATGACCGCGCAAGCGCGGAGGTTTCAAGCGTCCAGGACGTGATTCCGGACGCCGCCCGCGCTTGTTAGGATTGAGGCCGATTCTCTCCACTATCGGCTTGTTGGATCGATCCTTGTCCGGCAGGCGCGGCGATCCATCTGAGTACTTCGTAACAGGCACCCATGGTGTGGTAGTCGGTTTTCCCGGCGGGGCTCTTGAGGTCATCGTACTTGCGATTGTCCGGGGTCAATATGCGATACCAGGCGCCGTGCTGATGGTCCACCATGTGGCGCCAGCTATACTCCCAGATCATCCGGTACCGGTCCCAGTAACGGGGCTCACCCGATTTCACCGCCAATAGCGCCGCGGCCGCAAAGCTCTCTGCCTGGACCCAAAAGTACTTGTCGCCATCACAAATCGTGCCGTCCGGGGCAACACCATAGCTGAGGCCGCCGTGCTCGCCGTCCCACGCCAGCTCAAACGAGCGGTCGAACAGCGCCCGGGCTTTGGGCAGCAGCCAATCCGCGTCATGGTAGCGGCCGAGGATCAGCAGCAGCTTGGCCCATTCGGTCTGATGGCCCGGCTGAAATCCCCAGGGACGGAACAGATGTCTGGGATTGTCCTTGTTGTATTCCCAGTCGATCCGCCAGTGCTCGTCGTAGTGTTCCCAGATCAGACCGCCGCCGAGTTCGGCCAGTTGCCGGCACAGGCGATCGGCCAGTCCGAGCGCGCGCTCCAGGTAGCGCCGCTCACCGGTCGCCTCGAAGCAGGCGATCAGCGCCTCGCAGCTGTGCATGTTGGCGTTTTGCCCGCGGTATGGCGACAGCTCCGACCAGTCCGGGCTCGCTTCGTCGGCATAGAGACCGTGGTCCGCCAGCCAGAAGCGCTTTTCCATCAAGTCGAAGGTCGACTCCAGCATGTCGTGCGCCTCGGTCAGGCCGGCCTTGAGGGCGGCAGCGGAGGCGAGCAGGACGAAGGCCAGCCCGTAACAGTGGTTCGTGCGGTCGTCGGCCTCCCGGTATTTCAACGTCCAGGCATAGCCCTCGGTGTCCGGCTGCCAATGTGCGTCGCGCAGGAAACGCAGGCCGTGGTCCGCCAGCGCCAGGTAGTCGTCGCGCCCGAAGTAGACCGCCGCCATCGCGTAGTTGAAGACGAAGCGGGTGCTGCTGACCAGGTGCCGCGTCGCCGGGTCGTAGATGCTGCCGTCATCGCGGAAGTGGTGGTAGAAACCGCCGCGCTCGCGGTCGACGCAGCGCGGATCGTAGAACGCCATGATGGACCGGATATGCCGGTCGAGGAATTCGGGATCGTCAAAGTTCATCCGCTTATCCGGCTGGTCGTCGATCAAAGGCAAACGGGAGGGTTAAAGCAACCGCCCCGCGAGTTCGAACGCCGCGTCCTCGAGATAACCTGCCGCGTTCGACATCGCATCGGCGAGGGAGCGATCCCCGGTCATGATCGCGGCCAGGTCCGTGATCCCGTAGCGCTCGAGCTCCGCGTGCGACAGCGACGACGAGCCGCAGACCACCGCGACCCGCTTGCCGCGATCACGAGCGACCCGCAAGACGCCGTCGATGACCTTGCCCTGGAGCGTCTGCTCGTCCAGCCGTCCCTCGCCGGTAATGACCAGATCACTACCCGCGATCCGGTCGGGGAGGGCCGTAACCTCGATCATCATCTCGATCCCGGATCGAAGCTTCGCCCCTAGAAACGCGATCGCACCACCGCCCAGGCCGCCCGCGGCGCCGGAACCTGGGATCCGTTGCAGATCGAGACCCCATTGGTCCCGGACCACGCGGGCAAAGTTCATCAGCCCTCGATCGAGGCGTTCGATCGCGTCGTCGTCGGCGCCCTTCTGGCGCGCAAAGGTCCACGCCGCCCCGGTCGGGCCGTGCAACGGATTCTGGACGTCGCTGGCGACGGTCACCTCGACGCCGGCCAGCTCCGGGACCACGGCCGCGTCGTCGATCCTGTGCAGCCGGCCCAGATTGCGGCCGATCGGTATCAGTTGTTCGCCGTTGGCGTCGAGCAAGCGATAACCCAGCGCGGCGCCGACGCCGAAACCGCCGTCGTTGGTGGCGCTGCCCCCGATGCCGAGGACGATCCGCCGCACGCCATGCCGCAGCGCGTCGGCAATCAGCTCGCCGGTACCGTAGGTGGTGGTCTCCAGACAGTCCCGCTCCGACTCGGCTAGCAGCACCAACCCCGATGCCCTCGACATCTCCACATAAGCGTCAGCGCCGTCGCGCGAGACGCCGTATTGGGCCTGCACCGGCCGAAACAGCGGGTCGCAGACCTCCACCGAGACGGTCTGCAGCCCGATGGTCTGGGTCAGAATGTCGAGCATGCCGTCGCCGCCGTCGGACATCGGATGGGAGGTCACCTCGGTCGCCGGCGAATGGCGCCGAATTCCGGCCCGGACCGCTTTACAGACCTGGCGGGCGGTCAGCGAGCCCTTGAACTTGTCCGGACATACCAGGACGTTCATCTCATGCTCCGATCGTAGAGAGGCCGGGGCGCCCGCCCAGCATCATTCTACACACACGGGCCGCCGCCCACGCACGCGGTCGGAGGGCAGCAGTTGCTCAATTCATGGCCCGGGGGACAGCCGGCGGTCCGTGCGGTCGCATGAGTTCACCTGTGCTGACCGAGATGGGACGTTGAATGTGCGACCAGGGCTGGTCGGCTCTTGGGTGATGGACCGCATCGAAATAAACTGGCCCCGGGCTCCGCGGTCGCGGGGAGGGGGATAGAACGCACCACCGGAGGTTTTATGATGAGGCAGTTGCGCGCAATCTCTCGATGCATTTTTCCGGCACTGATCACGCTCCCGCTCGCCGCCTGGGGGCAGGAAGGGGATGACGACGGGGGGCCGGATGCGCCGGAGATGGTGCTGGAAGAGGTCATCGTGACCGGTACCAGCAAGGCCGGACAGACTTTTTTCACGCCCTTTTCGGCCAACCAGTTCAACGAGGAGAAGCTGGAAAGCTCCGGTTACAGACTACATCAGCAAGACCGGCACCGACGACCCCGAAAACAAGGTCCAGCTCGAGTAATCGGCCCGGAATCGGCCCTGTAGTAGCCGCCCCGATCGTTTTGACGGAGGATTGCGACGGCCCGTTCGAAGGCCTGGGTTGCGTCAGCGCTCATTGAAGGGGTCAGAGACTACCAGTTCTCGTTGTCCGGGATGATCTCGAACACGTCCTCAGCGGCGATTTCGGCGCGCTCCATTTTACGGATCTTTTTCTCGCCCTCGGTGGTCAGCTTGTCCATCTCGATGATGGTCTGGGCCATCTTCGGCAGCGCCTCCTGACGGTAGCGCGAGATGTCGTCAAGCGCGGCGTGGATGTCGCGAAAGGCCGATTGCAGGGCCTGCATGTCGATCTGAGTCGATGAGGCCTGCTTGTGAATCTCGGCGCCCTGTTCCTTGAGCCGCCGGGCGGTGCCGGCGATCAGGTCCGAGGTGGTCTCGTTGACCGCCTGAACCTTGTCCAGCACGATCTTCTGGTTGGCCAGTGCCAGGGCGAGGGTCACCGCAACCTGCAGCGCGTTGACGGTCACGTGGCGCGCCCGGTTGACCCCGCGCACCAGCTCCTTGTTGTTGCGCATGACCACTTCCAGGGTCACGATGCCCTGCTGGTTGACCGCGAGTTGCTGCTGTAGGTCCATGATCCGCTGGCGCAGCGGAAAGAGAAGTTCCTCCTGGACGAATTTGGCCTTCTCCGGCTGCCCGGCAAGTTCCCGCTCCAGCTTGTAGGAGAGCTTCTGATCGAGGAGCTGTCCCAGCTTGACCGCCTTTTCCAGCTTGCGCGTGATCTCGCGCATGAACTGCTGGTCCTGGAGCAGCGTGACGTTGTCGCGCTGCAGTTGCTCCTTGCCGTCCTCCATCGAGCGCACGATCGCGTCAATCACGGTTTGCGAGCTCTCGAAGCGGGTGAAATAGCGCTTGATCGGCGTGCCGACCCCGGGAATCATGCCCAGCAGGCGGGTGAACCAGCCGGGCTCGAGATCGAGACCGCCCGGGTCCAAGTCCTCGACCTGGATTTTCAGATCGATCAGCGATTTGGCGACCTCGCCGCCGTCCTCGGCGCGCCCGGCGATTTTCTTGATCGGCTCCTTCAGCATCGCGCTGCGGTTGGTGGCCGATTCCTGCAGGCTCAAGCCCATCTCCTCGATCGCGCGCTTGGCCGACTGCGCACTGTCGCCGGCCGGGTCGATGGCCAGCAGCTTGTCGACCAGCCCATTGGCCTGGTTCTCCAGCTCGGGATCGGCGCCGGGCTCCACCTTGATCGCGCTGGGGTCGGCCAGCCGTAATTCCTGTTTGAGCTGCTCCGGTTCGGGCAGTACCAAGATCTCTTCGCTCATGTCTTTGTCCTCAGAAGAATCGTCAGCGCGAGTCTGGAGGTGGTCGCCTCCAGACTATCTTAAACTATCACGATCGTAGGCATGCGCCTGTCCGGCCAGGCGCTGGAGCTCGGCCATCGCGGTCTCGAGATTGACCTTGGCCAGGCCGCGCTTGGTTTCGGTGGCGGCCAGCGCCATCGCGGTCTGGTCCAGTTGGGTCATCGCGTCCTCGTTGGCGGCCAGCCAGGCATCGATTTTCTCGGTCTGTTCCTCGGCCAGGCTCAGGCGCCGCTTCAGCGATTCGAGTTCCTGCTGCTGGGCCTTGCTCAAGTTCTCGGCGCGCCCCAGTTCGGACAGGCGTTGGCGGATGAAATCCTCATCGATGGCCGCGGCGCTGCGGCTGACACCGGCAACGCGCTTCAGGTTGTCCAGGACCGCGAAGTAAACCTGCTCGGCGATCCCCAGATAGCGGCCGTGGGTGAGCTCACTCGGCTTGAGCTTGCGGTTCAGGACCTCACTGAACGCGCTGAATTTTTCGCGCGCGCGGCGCAGTTGATTGAGACCCGCGTCGGAGTCAATCGCGGCCAGGTCGCGCTCCAGATCCTCCATCGCTCGCGCGTGGTCGGCCAGGGTCGCCTCTCGCAGCTTCTTGACGTAGCGGTTGGCGAAGTGGTCACGGCGCAGGAGCTGGTTGAACGCCCAGCCGGCCGCCGCCAGGCAGCCGCCGCCGATCAGCACGCCGAGCGCGGCGAGACTGGGTCCCAGCGCCACCGCGGCCAGTCCGCCGACCACGGCGGCCCCGGCCGGATACAGAACGCTCGGATGTTGCGAGGTCGCCCGCACGACCGCCTTGGAGATCGCTTTTTCGCTGAAATCGGGCCGTTCTGCGGACTCGGTCACCATGCTAAGCTGCGTTCCAACCTGCGCGTTGTATGGGTTGCCGGACCGGCAGCGTGCCGGACGATCTCTGGATTTCAATATCCAGCATAATTCTTTGCGTAACCTCCAGTTTCACAGCGCCCCAAGCGGAACCCATGCAACACGCAGGTTCTAGTACTCTTCGCTGACCAGCGCTATTTCGACCCGGGGCAGGCGGTAGTTATAGGCGCGCTCGGACTCGCCCGGTCGGCGGGGCAGGGGCCGCTCGGCGCCATAGCCGACCATCCGAATCCGCTTCGGGTCCAGGCCGTAGCTGTCGGTCAGGTACTTGCCGACCGACTGCGCGCGAGCACGGGACAGGTTCTGGTTGGCCTGCGCGTTGCCGCGCAGCCCGGTGTGGCCCGAGACCACGATCCGGAAGTTCGGATAGTGGCGCAGATTCTCGGCCGCCCGATCCAGCTCCGATCGGCCCTCGGCGGCCAGCTCGGCCGATCCGCTTTGAAACACGATTGGGCGGATCTTTAACGTGCCGACCTCGCGCAGGCGCTCCCAGGCGGCCTCGTCGAGCGCAGTGAATTCGCGCGCGAGCGATTCGCCGACGTCGACCTGCTCGAGCCCGGCGTCGATGCCTTCGTTGTACAGGTCGGCCACGAACTGGCTGTTGGTCAACCGATAGGGATCCCGGTTTGGCACGGGGTTCTGGGTAAAGTCACCGGCCTCGACCAGAATCGAGGCGGCCGAATCGATCGCGTCGATCAGCTTCTCGCTGAACGCGCCGCCGGCGCGCTTGATCCCGAACCAGCGCGCCGCGTTTGCGCTCAGCGTGGTCCACGCCACCCCGCCCAGCAGCGCCGCCACCTGGGCCGGCTTCAAATCGTAGTTTTCCGCGATCGCGTCGGCCAGCGCGCGTTCGTTGTCGCGGAAAAACTTCAGCGTCTTGAAATAGGTCGACAGCAGCGCGTAGACCGCTTCGGGGTCAGATTCGGACCAGCGCCGGTTGACCACCAGGATGTCGACGATCAGGCCCTCGGTGTCCTCGGTGCCGAGAATCTTGTGAATGCCCTCCTGCTCGAGCGCTCGCGAGACGTCCGGTTCCCAGAGAACCGCCGCCTCGGCCTCGCGCGCGAGCAGCAGCTTCAGCGCGGCCTCCGAGCCGTCGGTGTCGATCCGCCAGGCGGGGTCGGACCGACGCAGTCGCGGGATGTCGAAATGGCTTGCAATCGACTTGAGCAGGTGTTCGCTGGGTGAACCCGGGGTCAGGGCGATCCGGTAGTTCGCCTCCAGCTTCAGCGCGTCGATGCTGTCCAGCCGGTCGGCCCACGCGACCATCGCGTCGCCGCCCTTG
>JBFGYD010000083.1:0-7848 GCA_041587615.1 Lysobacterales bacterium | reverse complement strand
TCTACTCGGGGACCGCCGGCATCGTCACGGTGATGTACGTGCTGCGCAAATACATGGGCTTCGAGCAGTACATCAAGGAACTGCACTTCGACAACCTGGGCAAACTGCTGCTGGCGCTGTCGCTGTGCTGGTCTTATATCAACATACTGGAGTTGTTCACCGGCTGGTATGGGGGCACCTCCGGCGAGTACGAGGCCGTGAAGTACCGGCTGTTCGGTTACTACGCGCCGCTGTACTGGGAGATGATCCTGTTCTGCGGAGTCGCGCCGCTGCTGATGATCTCCAAGCGCTTTCGCACCTCGCTGTTCCCGATGCTGCTGTTGTCGATCGCGATCAACATCGGCATGTACACCGAACGCTTCCTGATCGTCGGCACCTCGCTGTCGCGGCAGTACCTGCCCGACGCGTGGGGCATTTACATTCCCAGCCCGGTCGAGATATCGATCATGGTCGGTTCGCTGGGTCTCTTCTGCACCCTGTTCCTGATCTTCGTGAAGATCTTCCCGAGCGTGTCGATCTACGAGGTCAAGGAGACCATGCCCCCCCTGATGAAGCCGGAGACCGCAGATGGCAACTAGCCTGACTAACGCCGTCGGCATATTTGGCGATCCCGAATCGGCGCTGCACGCAGCCGCCCAACTGAGGGATTCGGGCTTTGACGCGCCCGACGTGATCTCGCCGATCCCGCTGGAGGAGGCCGAAGAGGTTCTCGGAGAAAAGAAATCGGCGATCAAGCGCTTCACGCTGATCGGCACGGTCACCGGCTTCCTGTCGGGCTTCGTGCTGGCCGCCGGCACCGCGGTGTTGTACGCGCACCCCACCGGCGGACGGCCGATTATCGCCTTTCCCCCGTTCCTGATCATCGCTTATGAGCTGACCATCCTGTTCGGCATCGTCGCCACGGTGATCGGGTTTCTGATCAGCGCGCGGCTGCCGGCGATCAAGGAACGGGTCTACGTTCCGGAAGCGGCGGTCGACAAGTTCGCGGTGGCCGTGGCCTGCGACCGCGACGAGCAGCTACAGCGCGCGGAGACGATCCTGCGCGGGGCCGGGGCCGTCGAGGTTCGACAGCAGGCCGAGGAGCAGTCATGAGAGCACGCGTCCTTCTGCCATTGCTGGCATCAGCATGGGCCACCTCCGGCTGGGCGCTGCCGTGGGACAAGGACATGGTCGACCAGCCGTCGGTCAAGCCGCAGGAGCATCCCACGCCGCCGCCGCCGGTCGGCTCGGTGCCGGTCGCCGGCCGCGAAACGGTGCCGGCGCCGGTCGGTGAGCAGGCGATGTTCGACGCCAAGGAGGCGGCCGCAGCGATTCCCAATCCGGTGCCGGCCAGCCCCGAATCGATTGCCCGGGGGGCGGCGTTTTTCGAAACGCACTGCCAGGTCTGCCACGGGGCCGGTGGCCTCGGCGACGGCCTCGTGGGGGAGAAGTTCGATCCGGCACCGGCCGATCTGAACGATGCCTACACCCAGGATCAGGCCCCAGGCCAGCTTTTCTTTACGCTCACGCGGGGGCGTGGTGCGATGCCGTACTATCGCGACGCGCTCAGTCCCGAGGAACGCTGGGACGTCGTCAACTACGTGAAACACCGGTTTGGCAAGCCATGAGCACCGATCACAACGAAACAGCCGCCCCGCCGTCCCGTCACGGCCTCGTTCTGACCGTGCTGAGCGCCATTTTCGTGGTGGTGGCCGGTCTCCTGGTTTACGGGCTCCGGACCGGAGCGCTCGAGCCCGACCTCAGGTTCTTGACCGTTTCGTTTCTGTTCCTGATGGGCATCAGTCAGGCCGGCGTGGTGTTTTGCGCGATGCTGAGGCTGGTCAAGGCGGAATGGGGCAAGCCCTACTATCGCCTCGCCCAGATGAGCACGATGGCGTTCTTTCCGTTTGCGATCGCCGGCTTTTTGGTCATCTATTTCTACGCCCGCCACGAGCTGTTTTACTGGCTCAACCCGACACCCGACGCGCACCTGAGTGCATGGCTCGACGACGACTGGCTTCTGTGGCGAAACCTCATCGGCATGCTGGCGTTCTACCTGATCAGTGCGCTGTACGTGGCCAAAGGACTGGCCCCCGACCTGGCCGAGGCCCGGGGCCGTTTTTCGCGCTGGCTGGCCGCGCGCGCGGCCACCGACCATCGCCAGCTTGAAGGCGATCTCTACCTGCTCTCGCCCATTGTGATCCTGGCATTCGTGGTCTGCAATACGCTGCTGTCCTGGGATTTCGGCATGATGCTGATTCCGCACTGGCACTCAACCGTGTTCCCGATCCATTTCTGGTTCGGCAACCTGTTCGCGGGCTCGGCCGCGCTGATCGCGTTTCCGGCCCTGGTCGGAGTCTCCAACGCGCCGGGGGCCCGCTTCAACACCGACCACATCCGCTACCTCGGCATGCTGGTCACGGCCTTCACCCTGATGTGGCTGTATTTCTACTGGGCCCAGTTTTTCGTGACCTGGTTCGGCAACCTGCCCCACGAAACCGGCGCGCTGTGGCGCCAGATGTACGGACATTACGCGCCGCTGTACTGGATCATGATGACCGGATGTTTCTTCCTGCCGTTCGCCGCCTTCATCTTCGCGCGGGTCAAGCGCTCCCTGCTGCTGATGGTCATCGTGTGCCTGGCCATCAACCTCGGCATCTGGCTGAACAAGTATCTGATGGTGGTGCCGGCGTACGCGCCCGACCATGCGCCGTTCTCGAACTGGCTGGACGTGACCCTGGCCGTGGGTCTGCTGGCCGGCTTCCTGGCGACGCTGCTGTGGCTGGCGAGCCGCTTTCCGATGTACGCCGACTGGGAACTGGCGCTGGAGCCGATCCCGCGGACCTAGCCGATGTCATTGTGCATTGGGCGTTCTTAGTGGGCGCTCGCGAAATGACATGACAATCAACGCAAAGACGCGGACTCGAAAAGGCTCATCGTCAAATCTCGCTCAACGAACTCTTCGGTACGACCGCGCGGATTCCGCATTTGACAACCCTGTCCTGGCGTTTTTCTTAATCATCCTGCGTCTTTGCGCCTTCGCGCCTTTGCGTTCCTTTTAGAATGAGTCTCCGACGTTTGGAATCGCTGAGTCATGAACGCTTCGGTGCAGGAAATCTCGCTGTGGGGGCTGGCCTGGGGCTTCGTGCCGGCGCTGGTCGTGGTCGCGATCGGCTATCGCTGGGCGCTGAGCGCCGGCACCCCGCTGTATGCGCTGGCGCGTATGCTGATCCAGCTCCTTTTGGTCGGCTACGTGCTGACCTTCATCTTCACCGCCGAGCATTCGCTGATCGTGGTCGGCGTGCTGGCGCTGATGCTCGCGGCCGCGAGTTGGATCGCCCTGCGCCCGATCGAGTCCAGGCAGCCGCGGCTGTACATGAAGGCGCTGAGCGCGATCTTCCTCGCCGGGGTCCCGATCCTGGGCCTGGTCACGCAAGTCATTGTCGGGGTCGAACCGTGGTTTTCGCCACGCTACGTGATCCCGCTGGCCGGGATGATCTTCGCCAGCTCGATGAACACCGTAAGCCTGGCCGCGGAGCGGTTCGAGGCCGAGCGCGCGCAGGGCAAGCCCTACCCCGAGGCCCGCGCCGCGGCGCTGCACGCGGCCCTGATCCCGATCACCAACTCGCTGTTCGCCGTCGGGCTGGTCTCGCTGCCGGGCATGATGACCGGTCAGATCCTGTCCGGCGTCTCGCCGCTGGTCGCGGTCAAATACCAGATCGTCGTGATGTGCATGATCTTCGGCGCCTCCGGCATCGCCGCGGCCCTTTACCTCGTGTTCGCCAGATACCAGGAGGATGCTGGCTAATTTTCGTGCCCACTTGCCTGCATTCAAACCGTATGTACGATGTACATATGATTGAGCTGCGTTTCGAGTGGAACCCTGAAAAGGCAAAGACAAACGTCAAGAAACACGGGATTTCCTTCGAAGAGGCGCGGACGGTTTTTAACGACGAGGACGCAATCGAGTACTTCGACCCCGATCATTCGCAGGACGAGAACCGATTCATCTTGCTCGAAATGAGCGTCAAACTGCGCGCCTTGGTCGTATGTCACTGCTTTCGCGAGAGCGAGTCAGTCATTCGAATCATTTCGGCTAGAAGGGCGGATTCGGATGAGGAGAAGGAATATTGGAGGCAGAGAAGATGAGAAAGCACTACGACTTCTCGAAGATGAAGGGTCGAAAAAACCCCTATGTAAAACATCTCAAGCAGCCGGTTACCATGAGGCTCGACCGCGACACGATCGAGTACTTCAAGTCAATGGCGAATGAGACCGGCATTCCCTATCAGACCCTGATCAACCTCTATCTCCGAGACTGTGCCGCGAGTGGCCGAAGGCTGCAGATGGAGTGGGCGAGCTAGCAGCCTTTCTAGCTAGCCCATAACGCTCGGGCGCGCCGAGACTGCGGCGTGCCAGCGGCGCAGGTGGGTTTGTTCCTCGCCCGGCATCAGTTTGATCCACGCGGCGAAGTCGACCGCGCACAGCGCGGTGATGTCGGCCACGCTGAAGTGCTCGCCCGCCAGGTACGGCGTCTCGGCCAGGCGTTGGTCGAGCGTGTCGAAGAACTCCAGCGTTCGCGCGCGGCCTCGCTCGGCGAGTTCCGGGATCTGCGGATACGCCCGCGCCCCGGTCAGCGCACGATCGCGAAGACCCCTCGCGCGGTTCCGGAAACACTCCGCCACCGCGTGCAGACCCTCGGCCTCGCAGCGCGCGTTCCAGGCCGCGACCAGCGCCTTCTCACGAGGGTCGCGCCCGAGCAGCGGGGGCTCCGGACAGATCGCCTCCAGGTAGACCGCGATCCCGGCGTTTTCGGTGATCGCGGTGCCGTCGTCCAGTTCCAGCACGGGCACCGTGCAGCGCGGATTGAGCCGGCGAAACGCGGCGCCGAACTGCTCGCCGGCGGTCAGGTCCACGGCCACGGTCTCGATGTCGAGGCCCTTCTCGGCGATGAAAATGCGCGCCCGGCGCGGGCTTGGCGCGGTGGCGCAGTCATGGAATCTCACGGCAGCTTGCGCGCCTTGGCCTTGCGTTCGCGGCGCCGTTTCTTTCGGTCCACCCGCCGGTCCCGCTTGTCGGGGTCCTCGGCCATCGCCACCACCGCGTCGAGGACGTTGACGTGCCCGTGCTCCAACAACTCGCCGAAGCTGCGCCGGCACACCGTCCAGGTAGCGCCGATAACCGCCAGATAAGCCACCGTCAGCAGACCCGCGTAGCTGAGCTGATCGGAAAGCTCCTTCAACCACTCCGGGAGGCTCCAGCCGGTGATCGCGTGCACCGCCGCGCCGACGATGCGCCCGACGATGCCGATTTCGAGCAGCACCAGGGCGGTCACCCAGACCATGATCTTGAACACCAGCAGCCTAACGCCCAGGTCGATCAGGGCCCGCATCCAGTTGCGGCTGTAGCACAGCGCGGCCAGCGCGATCGTCAGCGCCGCGGCGATCCCGATTTCGTCGGTCAGCGCGACCAGCACCGCGCCCAAATCCGCCCCCTGCTCGGTCGGCGCGGCGGCGCTGCCGGGGCCAACGCGCATCAGTCTCAGCAGCGGCGAGAGCAGCATGACCAGCGCGAACGCCGGCGCCAGCGACGCGGCGAGCCACGGAAAATCATCTTCGCGGGCGCCCTGGCCGGTGAACAGGTAGCGCCGGATCAGCGCCGCGAACAGCGCGCCGACCGCCACTGCCGGCCAGTGGACGTACTCGTCGAACGGCAGCGAAGGTCCGAGGCGGGCGAACGCCTCGCCGGCCATGACCGCGGCCAGGGCCAGCGCGATCACCGTGGCCCGCGGCCACGGCCCGTAAACTTGGTCGAGGCGATCGTCGGTGGGATCCCGGTTGAACGCCTGGCGCAGGGCCGGCCACAGGTCACTCAAGCCCTCCCGGGCGATTCCGGTCAATCGCTTGACGTTATACACCCGGGCTATGGTACCCCGGAACGGGCCAAGCCCGAATAGACCGAACTACGCATCGCTCACCTCGGTGAGCGATGCGCGCTAGATCACTTTCGAGTGGCGCTGCGTTTGGGAAGGGATCGCCAGGTATTGGTCGAACACCATCGCGATCGGGCGCAGCAGCAGACGCCCGGCGTCGGTCACGATTACCCGCGATGGTTCGACTCGGATCAGTCCGTCGTCTGCGAGCGGCGCCAGCGCCTCGATCTCGGCCGCGAGATAGTCCTGCGCATCGATTCCGAAACGCCGCCCCAGCGCCGGCAGGTCGAGCCGACCGTAGCACATCAGCTCGTTGATCGCGTCGCCGTATTCGCGCAGGGTCTTCAGGTTCTGGCTGTATGCGTTGCCCAGATCGCTGATCGCGCTCATGCCCAGCCCGATCAAATCGGTGCGCGCGTGGGTCGAGTAGCCCTGGAAGTTACGGTGCAGATCGCCGCTCGACTGGGCCGAGACGAGGTCGTCGTCCGGCAGCGCGAAATGGTCCATGCCGATGTACACGTAGCCGGCGCCTTGCAGCCGCTCGACGGTCTGGGCCATCAGCGTCAGCTTGGTCTCCGGCGGACAGAGGCTCTCCTCTTTGATCATGCGCTGGGCCTTGAACATCTGCGGCAGGTGCGCATAGCTATACACGGCTAGCCGCGCCGGCCGGATGTCCAGGACTTTGTCCAGGGTGACGGCGAAGCTTTCGGGAGTCTGGCGCGGCAGCCCGTAGATCAGGTCTAGCGAAATCGATTCGAAGCCCGCGGCTCGCGCGGCCTCGATCAGCGCCAGCGTGTCGTCGTAGCTTTGCAGCCGGTTGACCGAACGCTGGACCTCGGGATCGAAATCCTGGACCCCGAGGCTCAGCCGGTTGAAACCCATCTCGGCCCACGCCCGCGGGTCCTCGGTGTTGACCGTGCGCGGGTCGATCTCGATCGAGTATTCCCGCTCTGGATCGTCGATCAGGTTGAAATGAACGCCCAGTTTGGCCATCAGCCGCCGCAGCGCGTCGCACCCGATGTAGGTCGGGGTACCGCCGCCGAAGTGGAGCTGGGTCACCGGGCGCCGCTCGTTTACCAGCCCGTCGTAGAGTTCGATCTCGCGGTACAGGTGGGTCAGATAGCGCTCCGCGCGCTGCGGTCGCTGCGTAACGACCTTGGTGCAGCCGCAGTAGTAGCACAGCGAGTGGCAAAACGGGATGTGCACGTACAGCGACAGCGGCGCCGTTGCGGGCCGCTTCCAGACCGCCGCGCGACGGAACTGTGCAAGACCATAGCTCTCGGCGAACTGGAGCGCGGTCGGGTAGGACGTGTAGCGCGGGCCCCGCCCCTCGTAACGCTCCACCAGCGCGCGGTCAAAACTGACGGCCATCAATGGCTCCGAATCAATACGGTGAAGTCATCCTAGACGGCGCGCGCGGACCTGAACATAAGGGACAACCGAAACCGGACCCTCCTGAGAAGAGGGTCCGGCATTGTGTCGGCTCATCACGCCGGTCGCAGGCGCCGGGCGCTGACCAGCAGCAGCAGGCCGATCAGGGCCAGCAGGCCCCAGGCGTTCAGCGACGGCACCGGTGTCACCGCGCCGACCCCAAGGATCGCGGTCGCGGAAACAGTGCCGACGCCGGTGACCGCCGCGCCGCCGACGGTCGCGGAAAGCGGGCCGGTGACGTTGGTGTAGTCGCCCAGTGCAATCGAATCCGGGATCTGGATCAGCACCTGGAACGTGCACGAGGCGCCCGGACCCAGCGAGCCGTTGGCAAGCGTGATCACCGAGGTGCCGGTCAGCGTCGAACCGGCGCCGCAGACGTTGTTTTGCGGCAAGCCGATCGCCTCGGCGCCCGCGATGAACGCGCCCAAGTCGTCGCTGAAGCCGATTGCGGT
This sequence comes from Lysobacterales bacterium, assembly GCA_041587615.1. Taxonomy (GTDB): domain Bacteria; phylum Pseudomonadota; class Gammaproteobacteria; order Xanthomonadales; family SZUA-38; genus JBFGYD01. The sequence goes on along the minus strand of JBFGYD010000083.1, from coordinate 54 downwards.
CGCGCCGTTGGCCGGGTCGGGATTGCTGATCATGAAGCTAAGCGTCGCGACACC